>JALVFB010000166.1 GCA_027030295.1 Hyphomicrobiales bacterium | reverse complement strand
GCGCCGGCTATACCCTGTTGCACAACGGGCACGTGCGCGTGGACATCATCTATGGCGACGCCAGCCCGCGCTACAAGGCCTGGGTCGACCTTCTGGGCACCATCTTCCTGCTCATCCCGGTCACCATTGCCACACTCTGGCTGTCGTGGGATTACGTCATCAATTCGTGGAGGGTGTGGGAAGGCTCCACGGAAATGTCCGGCCTGCCGCTCATCTGGGCCTACAAGACGGTCATCTGGATCTTCGCCATCCTGATGTTCCTGCAGGCCATTTCGCTGTTGTGGAAATCCTGGCGCAATCTGAAATCGCCGCCACCACCGGCCACCGAGAAGGAACACGCCGCCTGAACACGGCGGACGCGACAATACGAGCGCGGGAGAGGGGACAATGGAAGTTTCCAACGGCCTGATGGTCGTGCTCATGTTCATCACCGCCGTCGGCATGCTGCTGCTGGGCTATCCGGTGGCCTTCACGCTGGCGGGCACGGCGCTGTTCTTCGCCTTTCTCGGCAGCCTGCTGGGCACGTTCGATCTGTCCATCCTCACCGCCTTTCCCCAGCGCATCTTCACCATCATGAGTTCGGAGGTGCTGGTGGCCGTGCCCCTGTTCGTCTTCATGGGGGTGATGCTGGAGCGCTCCAAGGTGGCGGAAGAGCTGCTGGACAACATGGGCCGCGCCTTCGGCTCGCTGCCCGGCGGCCTTGCCTATTCCGTCACCGTCGTCGGCGCGCTGCTTGCCGCCTCCACCGGCATCGTCGGCGCCACGGTGGTCACCATGGGCCTGCTGTCCCTGCCCACCATGATCCGCCGCAACTACAACATCCCCTTCTCCTGCGGCACCATCTGCGCCTCGGGCACGCTGGGGCAGATCATCCCGCCCTCCATCGTGCTGGTGCTGCTGGGCGATCAGCTCTCCATCGCCTTTCAGAACGCCCAGTTCAAGATGGGCAACTTCGCGCCCGACACGGTGTCGGTGAACGACCTGTTCGCCGGCGCCCTACTGCCCGGCCTGCTGCTGGTGGGCATGTATCTCGTCTATCAATTCGTCTTCGCCACGCTGAAGCCGAACGAGGCGCCGCCGGTGCCGCGCGACGAGCTGGGCATCCAGGACCGCAAGGAATTCCTGCTGATGCTCCTGCGCACCCTGTTCGCGCCGCTGGTGCTCATCATCGCCGTGCTCGGCTCCATCCTCGCCGGCCTCGCCTCGCCGACGGAGGCCGCCGCCGTGGGCGCGGTGGGCGCCCTCATGCTCGCCGGCTACAAGATCGACCCGTCCCGCGCCCGCTGGATTCTCGTCGGCGGCGCCGCCTTCTTCGCGCTGTTCGTCATCACCAACATCTTCGACCTGCGCATGCAGCGCGATGTCATCCCGACGGCGGACAAGATCGCCATCGCCGTGTCCCTGGCGCTGTCCGCCGTGGTCGCCTTCGGCATTCTCGTCGCCATTCGCCGCACCATGGAGGCGAAGGACGAGGACGGCGCCACCGTACTCGCATCCGTGGGCCGCTCCACGGTGCAGATCTCGTCCATGGTGTTCGTCATCCTCGTCGGCGCCGGCATGTTCTCGCTGGTGTTCCGCGGCTTCGAGGGCGACATCTACATCGAGGAGTTCCTGAAGAACCTGCCCGGCGGCACCATCGCCGCGCTCGCCCTCGTCATGGGCGTGATGTTCATCATGGGCTTCTTCCTCGATTTTCTCGAGATCATCTTCATCGTCGTGCCCATCGTCGCCCCCATCCTGCTGATGATGGAGGTGGCGCCCGGCGAAACCATGAGTCCGGTGTGGCTGGGCGTGATGATGGGCATCAATCTGCAGACCTCGTTCCTCACGCCGCCGTTCGGCTTCGCCCTGTTCTACCTGCGCGGGGTGGCGCCGCCGGAGGTGCGCACGGCTCATATCTACCGCGGCGTCATACCATTCGTGGCCATTCAGGTGCTGGCGTTGGTCGCGTTGTGGTTCTGGCCGGAGGTGGCCACGTGGCTGCCGTCGGTGCTGTATGAGAAGTGAACGCGGGCTTGGCGTATGATGGACGGGGCTGCATAATGCGAGCCTGAAAGGTAAAGAACCGGAGGGGAGAAACGGATCCATGAGCAAGGTATATCCGGTGCCCGAGGAATGGGCGAAGAAGGCCTGGATCAACCGCCAGAAATACGAGGAGCTCTACGAGAAGTCGGTGAAGGAGAACGAGGCTTTCTGGGCCGAGCAGGGACTGCGGCTGGACTGGTTCGAGCCGTATACGAAGGTCAAGGATGTTTCCTTCGATTACGACGATGTGCATATTCGCTGGTATTATGACGGCGTGCTGAACGCCTGCTACAACTGCATCGACCGCCACCTGCCCGACCGCGCCGACCAGGTGGCCTTCATCTGGGAAGGCGACGACCCGAACGAGGACGCGAAGATCACCTACGGCGAGCTGCTGGGGCACGTCTCGCGCTTCGCCAACGCGCTGAAGGCCAATGGCGTGAAGAAGGGCGACCGGGTGACCATCTACATGCCGATGATCCCGGAGGCCGCCTATGCCATGCTGGCCTGCGCCCGCATCGGCGCCGTTCATTCGGTGGTGTTCGGTGGTTTCTCGCCCGATTCGCTGGCCGGCCGCATCGTCGACTGCGACTCCGACTTCGTCATCACCGCCGACGAGGGCGTGCGCGGCGGCCGCAAGATTCCGCTGAAGGCCAATGTCGACAAGGCCGTGGAAATCGCCGAAAGCCAGGGCGCGAAGGTGCGTCATGTGCTGGTGGTGCGCCGCACCGGCGGCGACATCGAGTGGGTGGACGGCCGCGACCTGTGGTATCATGAAGAGATCGGGAAGGTTTCCGACGAATGCCCCTGCGAGCCGATGAACGCGGAAGACCCGCTGTTCATCCTCTACACCTCCGGCTCCACCGGCAAGCCCAAGGGCGTGCTGCACACCACCGGCGGCTACATGGTCTACGTGTCCATGACGCACCAGTATACCTTCGACTATCACGAGGGCGACGTCTACTGGTGCACGGCGGACGTCGGCTGGATCACCGGGCACAGCTACATCGTCTAT
>JALVFB010000165.1 GCA_027030295.1 Hyphomicrobiales bacterium | reverse complement strand
ATTTGCGTTTGGACTCTTGGGAGGCTTTTCAGGCGCGAGCAAGGAAATTCGCGGAAATCCCGAAAGGAGAAGGGCCGCGGAACCATTTTCGGGCTGACATGATACGGGAAAGCCGAAGGAGAAAGGCTACATGATCGTGGAACCAAGGCAGGAAGACTGGATCCTGGCCAGGAAAATACATGACACGTTCCGCAAGAAACCGGGAGCGCAGCATATTGCCTCTGCCTTCGCCCTTGCGCATCTCTCCCGCATTCTCAATACGGAAAAACCCCGCAAGGTGCTGGAACTGGGCGCTGGCATCGGCACCATCACCTATCTGCTTGCCAGCCACCCATGCGCGCCCGGGAAGATCGTCAGTACCGAGGAAAATGCTTTCTGCCTCGGGCAGCTGGAGCGGAATATTCCTCCGGAATATATGAGCAAGGTGGACCTGGTGACCGTTCCGGAGGAAATCGTTCATCTCGACGAACGGTTCGATCTGGTGATCTTCGACAGTTCCCATGATGAGTTTGATATCAGCAACCTCCTGAAGGAAGGGGCCATTTGTTTCGTCGAAGGCTCACGCAAACCCACGCGAAAGTCCATTCGCGAAAAACTGGAAAGGATCGGCATGCGTTGTGATTTCACCAACCACACGCAAGGGCGAAAACTCGTTCACGTCTATACGAGGCGGTGGAACATACTGGGCCTGTCCATTCCGAAAATAAGGTTTTTCAAGAGTATCAAGGGATGCTGGATAGGCAGGGTGGAACGCATTTGATGCAGCGGCTGGCCATCATTCCCGCGCGCTCGGGGTCGAAGGGCGTGCCCGGCAAGAACCTGCGACGGATCGGGGGCGTCAGCCTGCTGGCCCGCGCCATCCTGACGGCGCGGGTGACAGGGCTGTTCGATCGTATCTTCGTTTCCACCGACAGCGCCGAATACGTCGCCGAGGCGGCGAAATACGGCGCCGAGACGCCGTGGTTGCGCCCTGCCGAACTGGCCTCCGACACGGCGCTGGTGGCGGATGCCATTCGCCACACCATCGAGGAGTTCGAACGCCGGGGAGAACGCTTCGACACCCTGGCCCTGCTGGAGCCGACCTCGCCATTGCGCACGCCCGCCACCGTGCGCGAGGTCGTGCACGCGGCGGAAAGGCGCGGGTGGGATGCGGCCTTCACGGTTTCGGAGGTGCCGAAACCGTATCATCCGCTCAAGCAGTTCCGGCTGGACGAGGAAGGCGCGGCCAGCTTTGTCATGCATGAGGCCAGCCCCAACGTGAACCGCCAGAGCCTCCATCCCACCTACATCCGCAATGGCCTGGCCTATGCCGTGCGCGTGAACGCCTTTCTGGCCACCCATTCCATTCATGGCACGCGCGCGCGCGCCATCGTGGTTGACGAAGAGGTCGTGAGTATCGATACCGAAGAAGACTTCGCGCTGGCCGAACGGCTCATCGCCGAACGCGGCGACCCGCTG
This sequence comes from Hyphomicrobiales bacterium, assembly GCA_027030295.1. Classification (GTDB taxonomy): domain Bacteria; phylum Pseudomonadota; class Alphaproteobacteria; order Rhizobiales; family Aestuariivirgaceae; genus Thermopetrobacter. The sequence continues at coordinate 1,590 of JALVFB010000165.1, read as the reverse complement.
GCCGGCATCATCGAAGAGGATTGACGCGCTCATGCCGCACTGGCTGGAACGACCATCGCCGGATTCATCGTGCGCCATCATCGCCGAGATCGCCCAGGCGCATGACGGCTCGCTGGGCACGGCGCACGCCATGATCGACGCCGCCGCCGAGGCCGGTGTGGACGCGGTGAAGTTCCAGACCCACATCGCCGATGCCGAGAGCACGCCGGGCGAACCTTGGCGGGTGAAGTTCTCGCCCCAGGACGCAACGCGCTACGACTACTGGAAGCGCATGGAGTTCACGCCCGAGCAATGGGCCGGGCTGAAGAAACACGCCGAGGAGCGGGGGCTGGCCTTCCTGTCTTCGCCGTTCAGCATGGAGGCGGTTCAGTTGCTGCGCGAGATCGGCGGCGTGGCGGCGTGGAAGGTGGCTTCGGGCGAGGTCACCAATGTCCCGATGCTCATCGACATGTGCCGCGACGGCATCCCCGTGCTGCTGTCCTCGGGCATGAGCGATTTCGACGAACTGGCCGCCGCGCTCGACACCATCCGCGCCCATGGTGACCTCCCGGTGTGCCTGCTGCAATGCACCTCCAGCTATCCCACACCACCGGAAAAGGTGGGCATCAACGTCATGCGCGAGCTGGCCGAGCGTTTCGGCACGGCGGTGGGCCTGTCCGATCATTCCGCCACCATCTTCCCCGGCCTGATCGCCGCCTGGGAGGGGGCGAAGGTCATCGAGGTGCACCTGACGCTTTCCCGCCGCGCCTTTGGCCCGGACGTGGTGGCCTCGCTCACCGTGGAGGAAATGACCGAGCTGGTGCGCGGCGTGCGCTTTGTGGAGGCCATGCGCGCCAATCCGCTGGACAAGACGGCGCAGAAGGCGGAAATGGCGGCCATGCGCGCCATCTTCATGAAGAGCCTGATGCTGGCCCGCGACATGAAGGCCGGCGAGGAGATCACGAAGGACGTGCTGGTGGTGCGCAAGCCCGGCGGCGGCATCCCGGCCAGCGAATACGAACGCGTGCTGGGCCGCCACCTGCGCCGGGACGTGCCGGCGCTCACCCCGTTGCAGGAGGATGACATCGCATGAATGCCTCGACAGGCAGGAAGCGCAAGGTCTGCGTGGTGGTCACCGCGCGGCCGTCCTATGCGCGGGTGCGCACGGCCCTGCAGGCGCTGCGCGCGCGCGACGACGTGCAATTGCAACTCATCGCCGTGGCCTCCACCCTGTTGCACCGCTATGGCGAGGTTGTGCGGATCATGGAGGCCGATGGTTTTGCCATCGACTGGCGCATTCATTCCATTCTGGAAGGCGAGAATCTGGTCACCCAGGCCAAGTCCACCGCCATTGGCCTGGCCGAAACCGCCACCGCGCTCGACAACCTGAAGCCCGACGTGGTGGTCACCATCGCCGACCGCTACGAAACCATCGCCACCGCCATCGCCGCCACCTACATGAACTTGCCCCTGGCGCACATCCAGGGCGGCGAGGTGACCGGCAACATCGACGATCGCGTGCGTCACGCCGTGACGAAAATGGCCGATCTGCACCTGGTGGCCTCGAAGGGCGCGCGCGACTACGTCATCTCCATGGGCGAGCCGCCGGAA
>JALVFB010000164.1 GCA_027030295.1 Hyphomicrobiales bacterium | reverse complement strand
AAGCGCGTCTATGGCATTCTCAACGGCACTTGCAACTACATCCTCACCAAGATGGAGGAGGAAGAGCGCGACTTCGACGACGTGCTGAAGGAGGCGCAGGAGCTGGGCTATGCCGAGGCCGACCCGACCTTCGACATCGGCGGCTGGGACGCGGCGCACAAGCTGGCCATTCTCACCGCGCTGGCCTTCGGCTGCGAGATTTCCATGGACGACGTTTACGTGGAGGGCATCGAGAACGTCACGCTGGCCGACATCCGCTACGCCAAGGGGCTGGGCTACCGCATCAAGCTGCTGGCGGTGGCGGTGGACACGGGCGAGGGCATCGAACAGCGCGTGCATCCGACGCTGGTGCCCATCGGCTCGCCCATCGCCGAGGTGAACGGCGTGTTCAACGCCGTGGAAGTGCGTGGCGATTTCGTGGACGACGTGATGTTGCAGGGGCGCGGCGCCGGGGCGCATCCGACGGCCTCGTCGGTGGTGGCGGACATCGCCGACATCGCGCGCGGCATTTTCGTGCCGCCGCTGGGGCTGCCGGCGGCGCGGCTCGCGCCATACAAGCGCGCCCGCATGCGCGCGCACGAGGGCGGCTATTACGTGGCCATGGATTTGTGGGACAGGCCGGGCGAAGTGGCGGCCATCGCGAAGGCCTTCGCCGAGGAAGGCATCTCCATCGAGAGCATCGTGCAGAAGGGGCCGGCCATTTCGCGCGCGGTGCCGCTGCGGGAGGAGGAAAAGACGCGCGAGACGGCGCCGTTCATCCTCATCACCCATGACACGGTGGAAAGCGCCATGCGCGCCGCGCTGGCCCGCATCGAGGCGGAAGGGCACTGCGTCGGCAAGCCGCGCATGATCCGCATTGAGAGATTCTGATGAAGGCCGCCCACCGCCCCGCGCCCCCGCCCAACCACCCGATAGTGTGGTTCCCGTGGGTGCTTGGGCGGGGGCGCGGGGCGGAAAGAACCTCGCGCGATCAGTTGAACGTTTCTTGAATGGATTTCTCAAGATCGAAGGGGGGAGGGGACATGCTCAACCGGGAGCTGACGGTGGAGGTCTCGCGGGTGACCGAGGCGGCGGCCATCGCGGCGGCGCGGCTGCGCGGGCTGGGTGATGAGCAATTGGCGCACGAGGCCGCCACCCGCACCATGGCCGAGGCCTTCGACGCGCTGGCCATTTCGGGCCGCGTGGTGGTGGGCGAGGGCGAGCAGGGGCAGGTGGCGCACCTGTGGCTCGACCAGGAGCTGGGCCGGGGCGGGCCGGAGGTGGACATCGCCTGCACCGCCGTGGAGGGGCTGACCCAGGTGGCGAAGGATTTGCCCGAGGCGCTGTCCGTGGCGGCGCTGGCGGAGCGCGATTCGCTCATAAAGGTGCCGCGCGTCTACATGGAAAAGATCGCCATCGGCCCCGGCTATCCGGAGGGGCTGGTGGATCTGGACGCGCCGGTGGCGGAGAACCTCTCGCGGCTGGCGGAGGCCAAGGGCGTGCCGGTGGCGGACATCACCGTGTGCATTCTCGACCGGCCCCGGCATGCCGGGTTGATTGGCGAGGTGCGGGAGGCGGGTGCGAAAATCCGCCTCATCACCGACGGCGACATCGCCGGCATCATCCACACCACCGACCCGGCGGAAACGGGCATCGACATCTACTTGGGGATAGGCGGCGCGCCGCAGGGGGTGCTGGCGGCGGCGGCGCTCGCCTGCATCGGCGGGCAGATGCAGGGGCGACTGGTGGCGCGCTCCGACGATCATGCCCGCGCCATCCGCCGCGCCGGCATAGACGACCCACGCCGCAAGATGACCATCGCCGACATGGTGCGGGGCGACGTCATCTTCGCCGCGACGGGGATTACCGGCGGTTCGCTGCTCTCCCGCGTGCGGCGGCTCGATGGCAAGGTGCGCACCCACACGCTGACCATGCGCGCGCGCACCCACACGCTGCGCGAAAGCCGCGTGTTCCGCCGCGTGGACGAAAACGGCGATCTTCTCAACAGCATTTTCACATGAACCGTCATCGCCCTGTGCGTCATCGCCGCCAGCGCCTATGCTGAACAAGATTGATGCGGTGATTCGCATGTTCTGTTCGTCATTCCCGCGCAAGCGGGAATCCATTTGTGAATCAATTATTTGAATGGATCCCCGCTTTCGCGGGGATGACGGAGAAAAAGGCGGGGATGACGGAGATCGTGACGCCTGTTGGGTCGGTCACTGGTGTGAAAGGGGGTGAGAAGGCACGTGGTGCTGAAGGCGGCGGAAATCGCGGTGCAGGCGCTGGAAGCGGCAGCGGACGAGAACGCAGCACAGCCGCTGCTGGGTGTTGCGCGCTCGGCTACCGGCAGGCGCTGGCTGTTGCGCCGGGCCGACGAGCGCCTGGTGGAGGCGCTGGCGCAGCGCCACGATCTGCCGGATGCCCTGGCGCGGTTGCTGGCGGCGCGCGGGGTGTCGCCGGAAGAGGCCGCCGCCCATCTCGATCCCAGCTTGCGCACGTGGATGCCGCCTCCTTCCGCCGTGAAGGACATGGAGAAGGCCGCCGCGCGGCTGGCGGAGGCCATCATCGCACAGGAGCCGGTGGGGATCGTCGGCGATTATGACGTGGACGGCGTGTCCTCCTCCGTCATGCTTTCCGAATTCCTGGAGGAGCGGGGGCTGCACCCGCGCGTGCACATTCCGCACCGGGTGGCGGAAGGCTATGGCCCGTCCGTGCAGGCGGTGGACGCGCTGGCCGAAGGCGGCGCGCGCCTGCTCGTCACGCTGGATTGCGGTGCCATGGCGCACGAGGTGCTGGAACACGCCGCCGAGCGCGGGCTTGAGACCATCGTCGTCGATCATCACCAGATGGGCACGGCGCTGCCCAGGGCGCATGCCGTCATCAACCCCAACCGGCCCGACGATGATTCCGGCCTCGGCCACCTGTGCGCCGGCGGGTTGACGTTCATGCTGCTGGCGGCGGTGGCGCGGGAGCTGGATCGGCGCGGGCACGTGCGCAAACGTCCGGACGTGCTGCGCCATCTCGACCTGGTGGCGCTGGCCACGGTGTGCGATGTCATGCCCTTGCGCGGGCTGAACC
>JALVFB010000163.1 GCA_027030295.1 Hyphomicrobiales bacterium | reverse complement strand
CCGCGAAAGCGGGAATCCAGCAAACCGCTGCGTCCGCAATGGATCCCCGCTTTCGCGGGGATGACGAGGGAAAAGGCGGGGATGACGAGGGAAAAGGCGGGGATGACGGGAAGAAGGGCGGGGATGACGAGGGTTATATGGGCGCTTGTCCTGCTGGCGCTGGCGGTGGTGGCGATTGCACCGGCGCAGGCAAGGGAGCGCGTGCCGCAGAGCATGGCAGAGCTGAAACTCTCCTTCGCCCCGGTGGTGAAGAAGGTGAAGCCGGCGGTGGTGAACGTCTATGCCCGGCAGGTGGTGCGCACCCGCCGCGTGCCGCTGCTGTTCGACGATCCGTTTTTCCGCGAGTTCTTCGGCGGCGGGTTGCCCGGCATTCCGCAAGAGCGCGTGCGCAATTCGCTGGGTTCCGGCGTCATCGTCGGGGCGGACGGGCGCATCGTCACCAACAGCCACGTCATCGAAAACGCCACCGACATTCGCGTGGTGCTCGCCGATGGCCGCGAATACAAGGCAAGGGTGCTGCTGGTGGATCCGGAAATCGATCTGGCGCTCTTGAAGGTCAACGCGGAAGAGCCATTGCCGACCATCAGGATCGGCGATCCGGACAGACTGGAAGTGGGCGACGTGGTGCTGGCCATCGGCAACCCCTTTGGCGTCGGCCAGACGGTGACCATGGGCATCGTCTCGGCGCTTGGGCGCACCGCCCTCGGGCGCTCGCCGTATCAGTCGTTCATCCAGACGGATGCGGCCATCAACCCCGGCAATTCCGGCGGCGCACTGGTGAACCTGAAGGGCGAGCTGGTGGGCATCAATACCATGATCGTCTCGCGCTCCGGCGGCAACATCGGCATCGGCTTCGCCGTGCCGGCGAACCTGGTGCGCACCATGCTGGCAAACGCGAAGCTGGGGCACGTGGTGCGGCCTTGGGCCGGGGTGAAGCTGCGCACCATCACGCCGGAATTCGCCGAGGCGCTGGGCATGAGGCGACCCCATGGCGCGCTGGTGGAGCAACTGCTGCCGAAAAGCCCGCTGAAAGTGGCGGGCATCCACGTTGGCGACGTGATCGTCGCCATCGACAACAAGCCGCTGCGCAGCGCGGCGGATTTCGGCTATCGCTGGGCGTCGAAACCGGTGGGCACGAAGGCGGTGGTGGAAGTGTTGCGCGATGGCCGGCGCGTCAGTTTCAAGGTCAAGCGGGTGCCGCCGCCGAAGGATATCGTCGGCGAAACGGCGACGCTGCGCGGGCGCACGCTGCTCTCGGGCCTGAAGGTGCGCGACCTGACGCCCTATCTGGCGCGAAAGCTGGGCCTGCGGCTGAAGGGCGGGGTGCTGGTGGTTTCGGTGGCGCCCGGCTCCAATGCCTATCGCAGCGGTTTCGAGCGCGGCGACATCATCCTCGGCGTCAACCGGCGCACCGTGCGCACGGTGCGGGAATTGCGCACCGTGCTGCGCCGGAACGGGCGGGTGCGCGATCTCGTCATCTGGCGGCGCGGCGGAATCCTGCGCATGCATTTCGGCTGAATGGCGGCCATCCCCACCCACTCCCCTGCCCTGTGCAAAAATGTCTCGTGCGGCTCCGCCTTCCGTGGCATAGAATGCGGCGAACGACGGGACGCGGCGGGGATTTGGCATGAGCATCAAGGCCCCCTTCGACATCTCCGCGCCGGGCGGGCTGGCCGACATCGCCATCGACCGGCTGGACGAGACGAAAGCGGCGAAGCTGGAACCGGTGGCGGTGGTGGACATCGGCTCCAACTCCGTGCGCATGGTGGTCTATGACGGCCTCAGGCGCGCGCCCGCCCCCATTTTCAACGAAAAGATCACCGCCGGGCTGGGCCGGGGCGTGGCCGCCAGCGGCAAACTGCCGGAAGATGGCGTGGCGCGCACGCTGAAGCAGCTGCGCCGTTTCGCCCGGCTGGCGCAGACCATGCGCGTGAAGCGCATTCACGCCATCGCCACGGCGGCGGTGCGCGACGCCGCCGACGGGCTGGAGTTCGTGCGCGCGGCGGAGGCGGCGCTGGGCGCGCCCATCCGCGTGCTCTCCGGCGAGGAAGAGGCGCATTACACCGCGCTCGGCGTGCTTTCCGGCATTCCGGAGGCGGATGGCGTGGTGGGCGACCTGGGCGGCGGCTCGCTGGAGCTGGTGCGGGTGAAGAACGGCAAGGTGAAGTCCGGCGACACGCTGCCGCTGGGGGCGCTGCGGCTGGCGGAAGAGGGTCAGGGCGAGCCGGTGCGCATGCAGGCCATCATCGATGCCCACCTGAACGGCCACAAGCTGGTGAAAAAGCTGGAAGGCCGTGTGCTCTACGCCGTCGGCGGCGCCTGGCGCAACCTGGCGCGGCTGCACATGCACTGGAGCGGCTATCCGCTGAACGTGGTGCAGCAATATACCATCCCGCGCCATGAACTGTTGCGGCTGGTGGAGCGGCTGGTGGGCATGACGCCGGAAGAGCTGGGGGCGCTGGGCGTTATCTCCGAGCGGCGCACGCCACTCATCGCCGCGGCGGCGCTGGTGCTGGGGCGGCTGGTGGCGCTGTCCGGCGCGCGGGCGGTGGTGTTCTCGGCGCTGGGGGTGCGCGACGGGCTGCTGTTTTCCGAACTGCCCGAAGAGGTGCGGCGGGCCGATCCGCTGCTGTCGGCCACCTGGGACTTCGCGCGGCGCTATTCGCGCTCGCCCGAGCACGAGCTGGAGCTGTGCGCGTGGTCGGATCAGATCGCGGTGGAAGGGGGGCTTGAGTGCACCCGGCGCTGGAAACGCCTGCGCTATGCCGCTTGCATGCTGGCCGACATCGGCTGGCGGGCGCATCCGGACTTTCGCGGCGACCGGGCGCTGACGCTGGTGGCGCAGGGAAATTTCCACGGGCTGGATCACTATTCCCGCGCCTTTCTGGCGCTCACCGTCTTCTTCCGCTATCAGGGCGTGAGCGCGAAACCGCCGGTGGACATCGCGGCGCTGGTGGACGACAAGGGGTTGAAGCGCGCGCGCACGTTGGCCGCCCTGTTCCGGCTGGCCTATGCGCTGTCCGCCGCCATGCCCGGCGCCCTGCCCCACATTCCGCTGAAGGT
>JALVFB010000162.1 GCA_027030295.1 Hyphomicrobiales bacterium | reverse complement strand
GCACCAGATCCACCCGCGGATGGTCCTCCCAGCGTGAGAGCAATCGTTGCAGGATGCGCGCGGTGGTGGACTTGCCGGCGGCCACCGAACCGGCCATTCCGATGATGAACGGCACCTTGCGTCCGTTGCCGCCGAGAAAGCGCCGGCGCGCCGCGAACAGTTTCTGCATCGCCGCCACGTGCAGATTCAGCAACCGCGACAGCGGCAGGTAGATGGCCTCCACCTCGGCCATGTCCAGCTCCACCGCCAGTCCCCGCACCTGCTCGATGTCGGCCTCTGTCAGCGTCAGCGGCGTGTCTGCCCTCAGCGCCGCCCATTCCGCCCGCGCAAAACGGCGGAAGGGAGAGAGCGATTCGGTTGACAAGTCATCGCGGTGCATGGCGCGCCTCGTGCGGGAGCGGCGTGGGTGGCGATTCATTTCCATCCTGCCGGCATTTGTCAAGCAACGGGGCTTGACAAAACGGCATGTGGCGGAAAGCGTGACGGCATGGCGACGAACGAAACGGAAGTGGGCATCATCGGCGCCGGCGCCTGGGGCACGGCGCTGGCGCTCTCCGCGGTGCGCGCCGGCCACGAGGCGTGGCTGTGGGCGCGCGAGCCGGAGCTGGTGACGGCCATGCGCGAGAAGCGCGAAAACGTGCGCTATCTGCCCGGCGTGGCCCTGCCGGAGGCGGTGCATCCCACCGGCGATCTGGCGCAGGCCGCATCCTGCGAGCTGCTGCTGCTGGTCACGCCGGCGCAGGCCACCCGCGCCATGCTGCGGCGCCTGCGCGAGGAAGCCGGGCGCGAGACGGGGCCGCTGGTGCTGTGCGCCAAGGGCATCGAGCAGGGCACGGGCCTGTTCCTGTCACAGATCGTGGAAGAGGAGCTGCCCGCCGTCGAGCCGTTCGTGCTCTCCGGGCCCAGCTTCGCCTCGGAAGTGGCGCGCGGCCTGCCGGCGGCGGTGACACTCGCCGGCCATGACATCGAGCGGGCGCGGACGCTGGCCCGGCGTCTGGCCCATCGCGGCTTTCGCATCTATTCCTCCGATGACGTGATCGGCGTGCAGCTGGGCGGCGCGCTGAAGAACGTGCTGGCCATCGCCTGCGGCATCGTCGATGGCAAGGGGCTGGGCGATTCCGCCCGCGCCGCGCTGCTCACCCGCGCCTTTGCCGAGATGCGCCGTTTCGGCCAGGCGCTGGGGGCGCGGCCCGAAACCCTCACCGGCCTTTCCGGGCTGGGCGATCTGATGCTCACCGCCACCTCCACCCAGTCGCGCAACTATTCGCTGGGCCGCGAACTCGGCCGGGGCCGCGCGCTGGCCGACATTCTGGCCGAGCGCATCACCGTGGCCGAAGGCGTGCACACCGCACAGGTGGTGACCAGGCTGGCGCACGAACACGGCATTGACATGCCCATTTCGGAAAGCGTGCAGCGCGTGGTTTCCGGCGCCTCGGACGCGGATGCGGAAATCTCCCGCCTGCTTTCCCGCCCGCTGCGCGACGAGAACTGACTTCCACGACCCATCTCCGGCCTTCGGGCACGGCGTCATGCCAGCCCTTCACGCCGGAGGTGCTGCAAGATGGTTTCCACCATTTCCTCAGGCGACTGCTCATTGCCCCGCAGGTGTATATCCGGCGCTTGCGGCCGCTCATAGGGAGAATCGATGCCGGTGAAATTGCGAATCTTGCCGGCCCTGGCCTTGGCATACAGCCCCTTTATGTCGCGGGCCTCGCAAATCTCCAGCGGCGTATCCACGAAAACCTCGAAAAACCGGTCTGCGCCGATCAGATTCCTTGCCCAGGCCCTTTCGCTGGCGAACGGCGAGATGAAGGAAACGATCACGATCAGCCCGGCATCCACGAACAGGCGGGCCACTTCCGCCACCCGCCGCATGTTCTCCACCCTGTCGGCATCGGAAAAGCCAAGGTCGCGGCACAATCCGTGACGGATATTGTCGCCATCCAGCAGATAGGTATGCCTGCCCATCTCGTGCAGCCGCCTTTCCAGCAACGAGGCGACCGTCGACTTGCCGGAACCGGAATAGCCGGTGAACCACAGCACGCATGGCCGCTGGCCCAGCGCGCGGGCGCGGGCGGCCGCGTCGATGTCCGTTTCCTGCCAGGCGACGTTGCCCGCCCGGCGCAGAGCGAACCGGATGAACGCGACGCCGACCGGAAGACCGCTGTGGGCGTCCTCCAGCAACAGCCAGCTCAGCGGACTTTCCGGCAATGCGGCATCGAAAATGATGGGGGCATCCATCTCCAGTTCGACCACCCCGGTTTCGCCCTTTTCCAGCCGGGCGGCGGCCAGGGAAAGTCCCTCTGGGTCCAGGCGTCCCTTCAGCTTGCCGACGAGCGCCGGCCGCTCGCCGCCGCAGCCCACCACCCGATAGGTGCGCCCGGGCAACAGCGGCTGATCGGAAAACCAGTGCAGGATGGTGGAAAGGACATTGGCCACGGCCGCCGGCTCGGCCGCATCGCCAAGCACGTCGCCGGGTCTGGCGGCTTGCGCAAGGGCCGGAGCGTTCGCAAGGAGCGTGGTTTCTTCCCTGCTTTCCGGCGTCTCCACCTGAATGGTGAATTCCCGCTCCGCCGGCAGCAGCAACCAGCGCTCCGGCACGGCTTCCCCGCCGGCGATCTTCTTCACCCGCACCTCGCCGTCCTCGATGGCTTCCACCAGACAACGCCAGGGCGCGGCGGTGGTTCGCCCATCCCGGAAAGCTTCGCCGAGCAGGCCGCACCATTGCGCCACTGACAGGCGCCGCTCGCTTTTCGCCTCCAGCATGCGGGCCAGCTTCCGCATCCGTTGCAAGAGGGAACGGCTTGGCGGCGGGGGCGTCATGGAGGAGCCGCCCGGCCGCCGTTCATCATGTGGCATCGACACACCCTCCGCCCCCGCGCATCCAAACCATTGCACGCCGACATCAGAACCCGAAGCGGCGCAAGCGACTCTCTATCCCCGAAGCGTAGGACAGGCCACAGATGAGCACGTGGGTGAGGTGCGGGTAGATGAGGTAGACATCCTTGCGCACCTCGTGAAAGCCCCGCGCGTCGAAGTCCGGCATCAGCGCCTCGTAGGCGGCGAAAAAGG
>JALVFB010000161.1 GCA_027030295.1 Hyphomicrobiales bacterium | reverse complement strand
GCGTGAAGCCCGACCTGCTGCCCTTCGTGTGCGACGCCGCGCCCTCCAAGCAGGGGCGCTATCTGCCCGGCTCGCACATTCCCATCCTGCCGCCGGAAGCGCTGCTTGAAAGGCGGCCGGAACATGTGCTTATCCTGCCGTGGAACATCCGCGAGGAAATCATGGCGAGCCAGCGGGCCGTGCGCGACTGGGGCGGGCGGTTCGTGATCGCCATTCCCGAGCTGGTCATCACATGAAGCGGCGCATCCCCTACACCCGGCCCTCCATCACGGAGAAGGAGGTGGCCTACGCCACCGACGCCGCCCGCAACGGCTGGGGCGCGCACTGCTACGACTACATTCACCGCTTCGAGCGCCTGTTCCGGGAATACGTGGGAACGGAATACGCCATAGCCACCTCCAGCTGCACCGGCGCCATGCACATGGGGCTGGCGGCGCTGGGCGTGGGCCCCGGCGACGAGGTGATCCTGGCCGACACCAACTGGATAGCCACCGCCGCGCCCATCGTCCACCTGGGCGCGACGTCGGTGATGGTGGACATCCTACCGGACACCTGGTGCATCGATCCGGAAAAGGCGGAAGCCGCCATCACGCCGCGCACCAGGGCCATTATCGCCACGCACATCTATGGCAACATGTGCGACATGGATCGGCTGTTCGAGATTGGCGAGCGGCATGGCATCCCCATCGTCGAGGACGCGGCGGAGGCCATCGGCTCGCGCTGGCGCGGCCGCCATGCCGGCTCCATGGGCGCGTTCGGCACCTTTTCCTTCCACGGCACCAAGACCGTCACCACGGGCGAAGGCGGCATGTTCGTCACCAACGACCCGGAGCTTTACGAGACGGTGCTGACGCTCTCCAACCACGGGCGGTCGCGCACGCAGACGAAACAGTTCTGGCCGGACATGGTGGGCTTCAAGTACAAGATCTCGAACGTGCAAGCTGCCATCGGCTGCGCGCAGATGGAACGCATCGAGGAGCTGGTCGCACGCAAGCGCGAGATCTTTTACGCCTATCGTGACGCATTGGAGGGCGTGGAAGGCATCTCCATGAACCCGGAGCCGGAAGGAACGACCAATGGGTTCTGGATGCCGACGGTGGTGTTCGACCGCGAAACCGGGGTGTCGCGGGAAATGCTGCAAGAGGCCTTCGCCAGGGAGAACATCGACGCGCGGGTGTTCTTCTGGCCGCTGAGCGACCTGCCGATGCTGCAGGGCCGCTTTCCGACGCCGAACGCGCACGACATCGCCGCCCGCGCCATCAACCTGCCGAGCTATCACGATATCCTTGACGAAGAAATAAATTCTGTAATCTCAGTAATAAGGGATTTGTTATAATGAGAGCATTTGCCATATTATCTGGAGAAGGCCTATCTTTCTTTGATGCCTTTTCCGTTTTGGAAGCTTGCGGCATAATGAGCCCGAGTAATGTAATTATTATTTCCGACAGGGAATGTCCTGCCCTATATATCGCAATGGAAAGAGGCTTTCAAACAGAACTTATTGAAAATTCAAATAATACATCGTTTTCCCGAAAAGCTTATAATGTTTGCTCAACATTTTCTGCTGAATTCGGTATATTGTCTTTTTCCAGACTTGTTACGGTAGATCTCTTTGGTAGAATTCGGACATTTAACGTGCATCCTGCTTTGTTACCTGCTTACAAGGGGCTTGGCGCTCTAAGAAAAGCAATGAATGACAAAGTGCGGTTCATTGGGGCGACATTGCATGCCGTTACAGAAGATGTTGATTCCGGCCCCATTGTCGCTCAAGCTGTTTCTCCAATCTGCGCCGATTGGGATGAGGAAAATTTAAGGAGAGTTTCTTATATTCAGAAGATATACCTTTTTCTATCTTTATTCTGGTTGCTGGGTCACGGATTTTTTGATTATAATTTTAGAGAAGTTATTTGGAAAAAGAGTACTAGATGCACTTATACTTGTAATCCCTCTATTGACGACCCCTGCCTGAAGAGTCACTTTTCTTACTTTCAAAAAAACATTGGAATGGAATGCCTTCTATTATAAAAATATTCTTAGTTTCCGTTGTCGCAATCAAATCAGGGATATTTAGGTAACACAAAATGCGGATGGTGATTTCTCAGCCCATGTTCTTCCCCTGGGTGGGCCTGTTGGACCAGGTTCGTCTGGCCGACATTTTCGTGCGTTACGACGATGTTCAAATGCCACGCGGACGCAGTTTCATCTCGAGAGTGCAAGTGAAAACGGCGGGGGGTATACGATGGCTTTCGGCACCAGTGGACAGGAAGAACAGCGGCTCGAACATCAATGAGACCCGGCTGCTGGAAGACGGGAAGTGGCGACGCAAGCATCTGACCACGCTGCGGCACGTTTTCGCCGGGGCACCTCACCTCGAGGATGCGATGAAGCTGGCACGTGACATATATGGCCGCGAGGAGAACAACCTCGCACGGTTCAACGAAGTGGCCGTGGAGCGCATGGCCGCTTTCTTCGGAATTTCGGCCGAGTTTCGCCGGTCTTCCGACCTCGGCATCGGAGGCAGGAGCACCCGGCGCCTCATAGACATCTGCAAATATTTCGGTGCCAGCGAATACATCACCGGGCACGGGGCGCGTAATTACCTTGACCACGAGGCATTCGAGCGCGAGGGCATCAAGGTATCCTACATGCGCTATGACTACGACCCCTGGCCACAGCTGCATGGCCCTTTCACGCCTTATGTAACCGCCTTGGACCTGGTGGCCAATTGCGGCAAGGAAGGCGTTCGATATATCAAATCCGGCACCGTGGACTGGAAGGAGTTTTTGCATGGATCCCGTTGAGCGGTTCAGGAAGGAAGTGGAGGAAAATATTGAAAATCTGGGGCGCGACGAGAAATTGCGAAAACTCGCCCTGGATTGGATCGAGCGCTCTTCCGCCCACAAATACAGCTACAATTTCACCTGGCTCGGACGCCCGATCATCCAGTATCCGCAGGATATCGTGGCGGTGCAGGAGCTGATCTGGGCGGTGAAGCCCGATATCATCATCGAGACGGGCATCGCGCATGGCGGCTCCCTGGTGCTCAGCGCCTCCATCCTCGCCATGCTCGATTATG
>JALVFB010000160.1 GCA_027030295.1 Hyphomicrobiales bacterium | reverse complement strand
CCCCACCCGTCCCGGGCGGTCAGGACCGTTCGTCCCTTGGGCTCAAGGACCCGTGGGGGAGCATGGTCAGCCGCCCCTTCGCGCATGGCCTGAACAGATGAATGGGAGCGAGGTCCCGAATGCAAGGCAAGGATGCACGAAGTGCCGCACAGGCAGTTTACATCGGTTGCGACGTCAGCAAAAGGTGGATCGACGTCCATGCCCATCCCATCGGCAAAAGCTGGCGCGTGACCAACGATAAACAGGGAATCAGGGCCCTGAAACACACCCTGGAACAGATGAAAGTGGCGATGATCGTGCTGGAGGCCACCGGGCGGTGGCACCGTCAGGCCTGGCGCTCGCTCAGCGCTTCCGGTTTGCCCGTGGCCATCGTCGATCCCTATCGCGCCCGGCGCTTCGCCCAGGCAATGGGGCAGTTGGAAAAGACCGATCGCATCGATGCGCGCATGCTCGCCCTTTTTGCCGAAGCCATGCGCCCCGAGGTCAAGGCGCCACCTTCTCAGGAGATGGAGGAGCTTCAGGAGCTGGTGAATGCCTGGCATGCGGCCAAGGAGGAAATGACGGCCTTGTCCAATCGCCGCGAGGCGACAACATGCACCTTCCTGAAGCGGGATATGGGGCATGCCTTGCGCGCCATGCGCAACCATGTGGCGCGTCTGGAGGCGGAAATCCTGCGCCGGATAAAGGCAGACCCGCGCCTGGCGGAACGGTATGCCATTCTGGTGTCCATTCCGGGCATTGGCCCGGTAGTGGCAATCACTCTGCTGGTGCTGCTGGACGAGCTGGGGCAGACATCCGCCAAGCATATCGCCAAGCTTGCCGGGGTTGCGCCCATGGCGTGGGAAAGCGGCGCCTGGAAGGGGCAACGACACATCCGGGGTGGGCGGGCGCGTGTGCGAAAGCTGCTTTACATGGCGGCCATCAGTGCCGGCGTTCGGGGAGCAAATGCGCAACTGAAAGCCTTCCATGACCGCCTCCGTGCCAAACAAAAGCCCGCCAAGGTCGCCATCACTGCCGTGATGCGCAAGCTCATCGTTCTTGCAAACACCCTGCTCGCAGAGGGCAGAAAATGGCAACCGGAACGGCCAAAGCATGCTTGACTTCAACACAGATGCTCCCCCTGCCAGGGGGAGGGGACGATAATGGCACGGTTGGCGTTGAAAAAATGCTGTGGTCGAATCGATAGCGAATGGGGCGTTCCACAGTGGGAGCGCCCCGTTCAGGTATCGCCCGCAAGTGCAAGATTCTATTCCGCCGCCTCGCGGTGGGGCAGGGTGCGCGGCAGCTCCAGCTCGTCCCACAGGGTGTCCAGCGCGTCCACCATCTGGTCGATGTAGTCGGGCGTGTGGAACGGCCCCGGGGTGAGGCGGATGCGCTCGGTGCCCACCGGCACGGTGGGATAGTTGATGGGCTGCACGTAGATGTCGTAGCGGTCCATCAGCGCGTCGGTGAGCTGCTTGCAGCGCTTGGCGTTGCCCACCATCACCGGCACGATGTGGCTGGGCGTGACGATAACCGGCAGGTGGCGGTCGGCCAGCTTTTCGCGCAGCAGGGCGGCGTGCTTCTGTTGCAGCTCGCGCTCGCGGGATGATTTCTTCAGATGGCGCACCGAGGCCAGGGCGCCGGCGGTGAGCACCGGCGACAGCGAGGTGGTGAAGATGAAGCCGGCGGCATAGGAGCGGATGGCGTCGGTGATGTCGGCATCCGCCGCGATGTAGCCGCCCATGATGCCGAAAGCCTTGGCCAGCGTGCCCTCGATGATGTCGATCCTGTCCAGCAGGCCCTCGCGCTCGCACACGCCGCCGCCGCGCGGACCATACATGCCCACGGCGTGCACCTCGTCGATGTAGGTCATGGCGTTGTATTTCTCGGCGAGGTCGCAGATGGTGGAAATGGGGGCGATGTCGCCGTCCATGGAATAGACGCTCTCGAACGCGATGAGCTTGGGCCTGTCCGGGTCGGCCTCCTTCAGGAGCTGCTCCAGGTGCTCCATGTCGTTGTGGCGGAAGATCTTCTTGTCGCCTCGCCCGTGGCGAATGCCCTCGATCATGGAGGCGTGGTTGAGCTGGTCGGAGAAGGTGATGAGGCCGGGCAGCAGTCTGGCCAATGTTGCCAGCGTCGCCTGGTTGGCCATGTAGCCGGAGTTGAAGAGCAGGGCCGCCTCCTTCTGGTGCAGGTCGGCGAGTTCCTTCTCCAGCTGCACGTGATACCAACTGGTGCCGGCGATGTTGCGGGTGCCGCCGGCGCCGGCGCCGACGTCGTCCAGCGCTTCGTGCATGGCCTGCAGCACGTCCGGATGCTGGGCCATGCCCAGGTAATCATTGGAGCACCAGACGGTGACTTCCTTCACGTTGCCCTGATCGTCATAGTAGAGCGAACGCGGATAGTTGCCGCACTTGCGCCGCAGCTGCGCGAAATAGCGGTATCGTCCCTCCTCGTGCAGTTTCTCGATGGCCTCCCGGAAAACACGCTTGTAATCGATCCTCGCCATGACGCTCCCCACACTCTTCTTTCGCCGCCGTCTTTCGTTGTCTTGCCACGCGGCGCGAGATCCCCAACCTTCCGCTGATGATAACGATAGCGTTACCCGGCGCGGGGCGGGGAGTTAATTCCGTTTCATGAATAGCTTTTCAGGAAGCGGCAAGGCAAGCGCCAGTTGGTCGCGGGCGGGCGAAACTCACCGGCCAGCGAGGCGCACGGGCTTCGGCTGGCCGTGGACGAAGCCGGTGCCGTCGAGCTGGTAGATGTCCTCGCGGAAATTGACTTCGCCTTCCGGCGTCACCCAGCTCGTGAAATAGGCCCAGAGCACGCCAGGCGGGAACAGCGGCTTCGCGTCCACGCGCTCGCCGGATTTCACCACTTCCCCGATATGCCCGCGATCCCATTCCGGCGTGCCGCGCAGAATCCATTCGGTGAGCACGTGCACCTTCTCCACCCGCACGCAGCCGGAGGAGAAATAGCGCTGGCCCTGCACGAAAAGCTGTTTGGTGGGGGTGTCGTGCATGTAGACGGCATAGGCGTTGGGGAAGTTGATCTTCACCGTGGCCATGGCGTTGCCGGGGCCGGGATCCTGGCGGAAGACGTAGCGCTTCGTGTCTATGT
>JALVFB010000159.1 GCA_027030295.1 Hyphomicrobiales bacterium | reverse complement strand
GCAGCGGGCTGGCGGGCCCGATGTGCCCCAGCAGGCGTTGCGCGGCGCCGGCCAGCGCCTCGTGGTCGATGTTGCCGGCGGCGGTGAGCACCATGCGCTCCGCGCCATAATGGCGGGCGCGGAAGGCCTCCAGATCGGCCGGCCGGGCGCGCAGGATCACGCCGCGGTCGCCCAGCACCGGACGCCCCAGCGGATGATTGGTGAAAGCCAGCCGGTCGGCCTGCTCGAACACCACATCGACGGGATCATCCTGTGCCGCGGCGATTTCCTGCAGGATCACGCCGCGCTCGCGCTCCATCTCGTGCGGGTCGAACACCGGCTCGGTGACGATGTCGGCGATCACGTCCAGCGCCGTGGCCCAGTCGTCCTTCAGCACGTGGGCGGTATAACCGGTGGTCTCGGTGGTGGTGGTGGCGTTCAGGTCGCCGCCGCGGTCCTCGATGGCGGTGATGATGTCCCAAGCGCTGCGCCGTTTCGTGCCCTTGAAGGCCATGTGCTCCAGAAAGTGCGCGATGCCCGATTCCTCGGCCCGCTCGTCGCGGGAGCCGACGCGAATCCACAGCCCCAGCGCCACCGTCTCCAGGTGCGGCATGTGGTGGGTAACGACGGCCAGACCGTTTTCCAGCGTGGTGATGCGCGTGCTCATGGCGGTTCCGTCATGCCTGCTGCACGTTGGCGGAAATGAACTCTTCCACCTTCTGCAAGTCCGCCGGCAGAACGCTGAATCGTTCCTCCGCCTCCATGATGTCGGCAAGGTGGGCGGGCAGCGCCGGGCGCACGCCGGTGGCGGCCTGAACGGCGTCGGGGAACTTGGCCGGATGTGCCGTGGCCAGCGACACCACCATGTGCGCCGGCGCGATGTGTTCGCGCGCCACCGCCAGACCGACGGCGGTGTGCGGATCGACGATCTCGCCGGTTTTCTCGTGAATGTCGCGAATGGTGGCGCGCACCGCCTCCTCGTCCGCCCGGCCGGAGGCGAAAAGCTGGCGGATGAAGGCTCGCGCGTCGTCCGGAATCGAAAAGCCGCCCGACTGCCCCAGTTGCCCCATGAGCGCGCGCAGCCGCGCCGGGTCGCGCTCCAGCGCGTCGAACAGCAGGCGCTCGAAGTTCGACGACACCTGAATGTCCATGCTGGGGCTGGTGGTGGGCTGCACGGCGCCCTGCACGCGGTATTCGCCGGCCGTCAGCGCGCGGTGGAGGATGTCGTTGACGTTGGTCGCCACCACCAGCCGGTCGATGGGCAGGCCCATTTGCCGGGCCACGTAGCCGGCGAAGATGTCGCCGAAGTTGCCGGTGGGCACCACGTAGCACAGCGCGCGGTCGGGCGCGCCCAGGGCCAGCGCCGAGGTGGCGTAATAGATCACCTGCGCCAGAATGCGCGCCCAGTTGATGGAGTTGACGCCCGCAAGGTTCATGCGCTGGCGGAAGGGCGCGTCGTTGAACATCGCCTTCACCAGCGCCTGGCAGTCGTCGAAGTCGCCCTCGATGGCGATGTTGTGCACGTTCGGCGCGTCCACCGTGGTCATCTGCCGCCGCTGGATGGGCGAGACGCGCTCGTGCGGGTGGAGAATGAAGATGCTCACCCGCTTGCTGTGGCGGAAGGCCTCGATGGCGGCCGACCCGGTATCGCCCGAGGTGGCGCCGATGATGGTCACATGCTGGCCGCGGCGCATCAGCGCGATATCCATCATCCGCGCCAGGATCTGCATGGCCACGTCCTTGAAGGCCAGCGTCGGCCCGTGAAACAGCTCCAGCAGGAACAGGGCGTCGTCCAGTTGTTTCAAGGGCGTGGTGGCGGCGTGGTGGAAGGTGGCTTGCGCGTCTTCCACCAGCGCGTGCAGCTCCTGTCCGGTTAGAAAGTCGCCGACGAAGGGTTTCATGACCATGGCCGCCACCCCGCCCCAGGAGAGGTTGCGCAGGCCGCGCCATTCGCCTTTCGGGAAACTTGGCCATTCTTCGGGCACATACAGGCCGCCGTCCGGGGCCAGGCCCGCCAGCAACACGTCTTCGAAACTGCGGCCCGCATCGCCGCCACGGGTGGAGAGATATTGCATCGCACTCAGGCTTTCAGTTCAAGATGAGACTCTAACGGAATCTCACGGCATCTGTTCCTTGCCCAGAACGCTATAGAGACCGTCGATATGTTCTTGCAAGGCAGGCCGGATATTTTGCCTCATCGGGTCGAGAATGACTTCCGCGCCCTCCCTGCGCGCCAGTTTGGCAGCCGGAACGAAGTCACTGTCGCCCGTGACCAGCACCAGCGTATTGGCCTGTTTCTTGACAACGATGGACGCGATGTCCATACCCAGCCGCATGTCCACGCCCTTTTGCCGAAGTTCCGGTTTCACATCGGATTCCGCCAGCGACCGCCATTCTTCAGCAAGATTGGTCAGAAATTTCCGCTCGCTTTCCGCAAGGCTATCCGTGTTTGCGCTTCCTTCTTCCGCCAGTTTTCTGAACAAATATGAGAATTGCTCGGTTTTCAGCAATCGCTTCAGCTTCCTATGATCGACAAGTTGCCAGCCACCCACGTTCTGAACTTGCCCAAGACGGACTGCAAATTTACGTTTCGCCCGAAGATACTGGAACAGCTCTCTACGGAATTTGGCCTCACGTGTTTCGGAAAACTTGATGAGCTGGTTCGTCAAGGGATGGTGGGCAGTTCCCTCAAAAGGCCAGGCATCGTAATAGAAGAAACGATAGGCGAATTGCAGCCATTGACCATCTTCCCTGAAATCGTTTCCGACCAGCCGCAAGACATGGCGCTTGCAAAGCTCATAAGCCGTTTTTGCCACCGCTTCCGGTGTGGCATGATATTGGGGTGGCAGACCTAAACGGGGTAAACGCTTCAGGAAGAAGCCGCCATCGATGAAGATCGCAATTCGCCTTGCGGGATGGAACATCGCTCACCAAGGCCCATGAAAAAGCCCCGGGTTTCCGCCAGACTCGGGATAAGGTGAGCCGGCATACTCCCTCGGGGCGGATAACTGTATGCTCATCACCTTACATAATACAAATTGATGTTCTGTCAACGGAAAGCATGAGAGCGTCACGCCATCTTGTTCATTCGGCGGCGGAGCGGTTGGCGCGCCGCTCGTCTTCCGGCGCCTTTTCCGATGCTTCCTCTTCCGTCGGTCCCGCC
>JALVFB010000158.1 GCA_027030295.1 Hyphomicrobiales bacterium | reverse complement strand
CCGCCTGCGGAAGGAGCGCGTCGCGCACCTGCCGCCACACGTGCATCAGCGTGGCGAATGAATCGGCATCATGCCGCGTCTCCGCCCGCCGGTGCGCGGCGCAGGCCATGGCCGCCAGTTGCCGCGCCAGCGCCGCGTCGGGCGGCGTTTCCACCAGCCGATTGGCCAGAATGGCCTCTTGCGCGAAGCGCCGCATGCGCACCAGCCATTCCACCGTCTCGCCCGCCGTCTCCGGCGGATCGAGCGCCAGCCGCCCGTCCTCGAGCCGCGCCACCCGCGAAAGCCCCAGGTAGATCTCCGGCGAGAACCGCGCGTTCACTTCCAGCTCCCGGCGGCAGTAATGTTCGCGCTTTTCCGGCGTGGAAAAGTCGAGATAGGGCAGCTTCAGCGCCTTCTTCATTTTCAGCGCCATCTCGCCGCCCAGGAACAGGTGCGAGATGTGCGTCTGCAGGTGCTCCACGTGCCTCACCGCCCCCGGCCAATGGGCCGGATCGCACAGGAACCGCACCACTTCCGCCTGCCGCCCTTGTGCCGGAGCGCCCATGGGTTTTCTCCCTTTCCGACCATGGATGTAGGCTCTTCCGGGCGGCGGGAAAAGAAAAAATGCACATCCCATGGGGCCAATTGACGCACGTCAAGGCGGCGATTCCGCGCCCATGCCAGAAAACCCTCGTGCCCGGCGGCAATCGACGCCGGACACGTGGAGAGGGCGCAGGCTGTGGATTGCGAGAGACATCGGCTGTCGCTTCGTTCCCCCTCTTTCCGCTGCAGCCTGTTGCCCTCTCTTTTCGTTTGCGCTCCCCGTGCCCATATGCAGATCAAGGGGCACCATTTCCGGCTCGAACGGCAAGGGAGGGCGCCATGAAGAATCTCCTCGTCACCCTCAATGATTATGACATGCGCGGACCGCTCAGCCGCTTCGCCGCGCGCCTGGCGAAACATTTCGGCAGCCGGCTGGACGGACTCTATGTGGTGCCGGCGCTGAGGCTTTATCCGGTGGTGACGGTGCACGTGCCGCCGGAGGTCTTCGAGGCCCAGCGCAAGGTCTTTCGCCAGCGTGGCGAGGAGGTGCGCGCGGCCTTCGAGCAGGCCTGTGCCGAGCAGGGCGTGGAGCATGGCTGGCACCTGTTCGAGAGTTTCACGCCATTGGTGGCCGACGCCGTCATCGAGATGGCCCGCCCGCGCGATCTGGTCATCGCCGCCCAGCCGCCGGCCGAGGAAGAGCCCGACGAGGAGGCCGACTTCGCCGACCGCCTGGTGATGGAAACCGGCCGGCCGGTGCTGTTCGTGCCGCGCTCCGGCCAGCGCGAGACGAAGTTCGACCACGTGGTCGTGGGCTGGAACGACACCCGCGAGGCCACCCGCGCGCTGCACGATTCGCTGCCCCTGCTGTGGCGGGCGAAGCGCGTGGAGATCGTGTGGGTCGATCCGCCGGAGCGGCAAAATGGCGATCACGATCCGCTGGCCGACATGGTGGCGGCGCTGAAACGCCACGAGGTGCCGGCCGAGGCCGTGCGCCTCAACAGCGCTGGGCGCACGCCGGGGCAGACGCTGCTCGCCCACGCCGGGGAAGGCAACGCCGACCTGCTGGTTTCCGGCGCCTGGGGCCATTCGCGCCTGCGCGAATACGTCTTTGGCGGCGCCACCCAGCGGCTTTTGCGCGACATGACCCTGCCCGTGTTCATGGCGCACTGAAAATACGCCACTTTTCCGCATCATCCGGGGCCGCGCCAGGGCCGGTTTCCCGGCGCGGCATTCTGTCTTGTCCGCATGGCGAAATGAGCGCCCCACGTCCGCCGCGCGGGCGTATCCATGCACCATGACCGCGCCGTGATGGGGGAAGCGCGACGCGGCCGCAACAAAGCGACAGTTCGTCTTCACCCCGCATACGGGTGAAACGGGGAGCATGCGTCTTCTATCCGCAGGGTCTGACGCGTGCCCGGACGAAGCGGAAAGAGGGTCGATCAATGAGCACTTCCATGCGGTTTGGCCTGATGGGCCTGCTTGGCGCCTTTGGCGTGCTGGCGCTGTTGCTGGTGGCGCGTGCACGGGACATGGGGTTTTACATTCATGCCTGGATGTTGTTCGCCGGCATGCTGCTGGGCCTGTTCTGGCTGGCGCGCGATACCTTCGGCGGCCATGAAAGGGCGTCCGGTGAGGAGGACGGCTATTATCTGGACGTGGTGCGCGCCGGCACCATCGCCGCCGTGTTCTGGGCCATCGTCGGCTTCTCCATGGGCGTTTTCGTGGCCTCGGAGCTGGCCTGGCCGTGGCTGAACTTCGGCGAGTTCGGCAACTTCGGCCGCCTGCGCCCGGTGCATACCACGCTGGTCATCTTCGGCTTCGGCGGCAACGCGCTCATCGCCACCTCGCTCTACGTGGTGCAACGCACCAACAAGGCAAGGCTGCCTTTCGGGAACATGCGCTGGTTTGTCTTCTGGGGCTATCAGCTGTTCCTGCTGCTGGCCATCTCCGGCTATGTGCTGGGCATCACCCAGAGCCGCGAATACGCCGAGCCGGAATGGTATGTGGATCTGTGGCTGGCGGTGGTGTGGGTGTGCTATTTCCTGCTCTTCTTCGGCACCATCGTGAAGCGCAAGGTGAAGCACATCTACGTGGCGAACTGGTTCTATCTCTCCTTCATCGTCACCATCGCCATGCTCCACATCGGCAACAACCTGGCGCTGCCCGTCTCGCCCTTCGGCGCCAAGAGCTATTCGCTGCTCTCCGGCGCGCCGGACGCCATCACCCAGTGGTGGTATGGCCACAACGCGGTGGGCTTCTTCCTCACCGCCGCCTTCCTCGGCATGATGTATTACTTCATCCCCAAGCAGGCCGAACGCCCGGTCTATTCCTACCGGCTGTCCATCATCCACTTCTGGGCGCTCACCTTCACCTACATCTGGGCCGGCCCGCACCACCTGCACTACACCGCGCTGCCCGACTGGGTGCAGACGCTGGGCATGGTCATGTCGGTGATCCTGTGGATGCCCTCCTGGGGCGGCATGATCAACGGCCTGATGACGCTCTCCGGCGCCTGGGACAAGCTGCGCACCGACCCGATCCTGCGCATGATGGTGATCGCCGTGGCCTTCTACGGCATGTCCACCTTCGAGGGCCCGATGATGGCCATCAAGTCGGTCAACGCGCTCTCGCACTACACCGACTGGACGATCGGCCACGTGCACTCCGGCGCGCTCGGCTGGGTTGGCATGATCTCCATGGGCTCGCTCTACTACCTGACGGCCCACCTGTTCGGAAAGGGGCGGCTTTATTCGGTGCGGCTGGTGAGCTGGCACTTCTGGCTGGCGACGCTGGGCATCGTGCTCTATGCGGCGGCCATGTGGGTGTCCGGCATCACCCAGGGCCTGATGTGGCGCGAGTATGATGATCAGGGCTTCCTGGTCTACTCCTTCGCCGAGACGGTGGAGGCCATGCATCCCTATTACGTCATCCGCGCCATCGGCGGCATGCTCTATCTCGCCGGCGGCCTGCTCATGGCCTACAACGTCTGGCGCACCGTGCGCGGCGAGGCCCGCGAGCCCATCGCCCGTCCGGCGTCCGCCGTGGCGGCGGTTGGCGCCTGAGGTTGACTCTCGCGGCAAATCGCCGCGCTTGTGGCGAATCGCGCGAAAAGGGGGCGGCCCGCCGGGGCCGCCTTTTTTCTTGCGCCTGAAGGATTCCATTGCGCTCGCGGGCATGATGCCGCCCCCGCCTTGCCTTCTGGGTGGTGGAAAGCCGGCGCCGCAACCAGCCGCATTTGACCGAAGTCAAATTGGTGGGGATGAAATATCGGTAAGCCTCGACACAGGCTGGACGTATCCGGCCGATGTTTTGGGGAACGAAGAATGCCGTATTCCGCCGACAGCGGCAGTTGGCGAAGTGCGTGCGTCAGGACACACTGTCGCAGCGGCAACTCGTCGATTCCCAAAGCATGGACAGATGTTAAGATTGTGGCGCTCCGGGCCGGCGCGTGGCCGTTTTTCGGCGCGCAACCACTCGGGGGGAATGGGAAAGGCCCGATCGGGGATCCCGGGCTGATCCCGCCAGTGTCTCTCGGCAACAAGGGAGAGAGGGAACCATGTCTCTGACGGTCAGATGGCTGGAAATGGGAGTGCTCGCGCTCGGCGCCTTGCTCGCCCTGGTGATGGCGGCCAAGGCGGTCGATCCGCTCTATGCCTTCCATGCCTGGATTTTCTTCGCAGCAGCCGTGCTGGGCCTGTTCTTCATGGCCCGCAACACCTTCTCCGGCGCCTACCTGCGGGAGAAGGAAACGGAATACATGGACAAGGTGGTGAAATACGGCGTCGTCGCCACCGTGTTCTGGGGGATCATCGGCTTTTTCATGGGTGTGTTCGTGGCCTCCGAGCTGGCGTGGCCACAGCTCAACCTGGCCGAGTGGTTCAACTTCGGCCGCCTGCGCCCGGTGCACACCTCCGCGGTCATTTTCGCCTTCGGCGGCAACGCGCTGATCGCCACCTCCTTCTACGTGGTGCAGCGCACCAACCGCGCCCGGCTGGCCTTTGGCAACCTCGCCTGGTTCGTCTTCTGGGGCTACCAGCTGTTCATCGTGCTGGCCGCCACCGGCTACGTGCTGGGCGTGACGCAAAGCCGCGAATACGCCGAGCCGGAGTGGTATGTGGACGTCTGGATCACCATCGTCTGGGTGGCCTACTTCCTCGTCTATTTCGGCACCCTCGTGAAGCGCAATGTCAGCCATATCTACGTGGCGAACTGGTTCTATCTGTCGTTCATCGTCACCATCGCCATGCTGCATCTCGGCAACAACCTGGCGCTTCCGGTGTCGTTCTTCGGCATCAAGAGCTATTCGCTGCTTTCCGGCGCGCCGGACGCCATCACCCAGTGGTGGTATGGTCATAACGCGGTGGGCTTCTTCCTCACCGCCGCCTTCCTCGGCATGATGTACTACTTCGTGCCGAAGCAGGCCGAGCGCCCGGTCTATTCCTACCGCCTGTCCATCGTCCACTTCTGGGCGCTCACCTTCACCTACATCTGGGCCGGCCCGCACCATCTGCACTACACGGCGCTTCCCGACTGGGTGCAGACGCTGGGCATGGTCATGTCGGTGATCCTGTGGATGCCCTCCTGGGGTGGCATGATCAACGGCCTGATGACGCTCTCGGGCGCCTGGGACAAGCTGCGCACCGACCCGATCCTGCGCATGATGGTGATCGCGGTCGCCTTCTACGGCATGTCCACCTTCGAGGGCCCGATGATGTCCATCAAGTCGGTGAACGCGCTCTCGCACTACACCGACTGGACGATCGGTCACGTGCACTCCGGTGCGCTCGGCTGGGTCGGCATGATCTCCATGGGCGCCATGTATTACCTCATGGGCCGCATGTTCAGCCCCAATGGCAGGGTCTATTCCTATCGCCTGGTGAGCTGGCACTTCTGGCTGGCGACGCTGGGCATCGTGCTCTATGCGGCGGCCATGTGGGTGTCGGGCATCATGCAGGGCCTGATGTGGCGCGAGTATGATGATCAGGGCTTCCTGGTCTACTCCTTCGCCGAGACGGTGGAGGCCATGCATCCCTACTATGTGATCCGCGCGCTGGGCGGTCTGCTCTATCTCACCGGCGCCCTGATCATGGCCTACAACTTCTACATGACGGCGAAGGGCCGTGTGAGCGCGGCGGAGGCCGAGCTGGCCCCGGCCCGGGCGTAAGAGGGGGAGTGAAGCAAGATGAAGCACGAACAGGTAGAACGCAGCGCCACCTTGCTGCTCATCCTGAGCTTTCTCGTGGTGACGGTGGGTGGCCTGGTGGAGATCATCCCCTTGTTCTGGCTCGACAATACCATCGAGCGGGTCAAGGGGGTGCGGCCCTACACGCCGCTGGAGCTGGCCGGACGCAACATCTACATCCGCGAGGGGTGCTATCTGTGCCACTCGCAGATGATCCGCCCGTTCCGCGACGAGGTGGAACGCTACGGCCACTACTCGCTGGCGGCGGAAAGCATGTATGACCATCCGTTCCAGTGGGGCTCGAAGCGCACCGGCCCGGATATTGCCCGCCTCGGCGGCAAGTATTCGGACCAGTGGCATGTTCAGCATCTGAAGGCGCCGCGCTCGGTGGTGCCGGAGTCCGTGATGCCGAACTACCCGTTCCTCGCCGAGCGGGAGCTGAAGTTCGACGACATCGCCGACCATCTGAAAACGCTGCGCACGCTTGGCGTTCCCTATGACGACGACATGATCCAGAACGCCAGGGCCGATCTGGTGGCGCAGGCGACCGGCGAGAACACCGAGGGGCTGATCAAGCGCTACGGCAAGAAGCGCTGGGGCAGCGCCACCGAAGTGAAAGCCCGTGACTTCGGCCTTGATGGCAAGAAGATCACGGAGATGGACGCGCTGGTGGCCTATTTGCAGATGCTCGGCACGCTCGTCGACTTCAAGACGTTCGACACTTCCAATGTCGAGAACCTGCGTTAAGGGAGCGTCATGACCTACGAGACATTGGCATCCTGGGCCGGCACCATCGGCACCATCATCATGATGGTGGTCTTCTTCGGGGCATTGATCTTCATCTTCCGCCCCGGCTCGAAGGAGACTTACGAGAAGCTGGCCCGGGTGCCGCTCGAGGATGACGACAACATCGGGGAACGGAAAGATGGCTGAACGTGAACGCGATGAAGTGACCGGCACGGAAACGACCGGTCATGAATGGGACGGCATCAAGGAGCTGGACACGCCCCTGCCGCGCTGGTGGCTGTGGACCTTCTACGCCACCATCATCTGGGGCATCGGCTACACCCTGGCCTATCCGGCTTTGCCGCTCATTCACACCAACACCAAGGGCTTCCTCGGCACCACCAACCGCATGGAGCTGGAGAAGGAGCTGAAGACGGTGAGGGCCCAGCGGGCGGAAAAGCTGGCCAAGCTGGAGAAGGCCTCGCTGCAGGACATCATGAAGAATGATGAACTGCGCGCCTTCGCCACCCGCATGGGCGAGGCGGCCTTCAAGGTGAACTGCGTGCAGTGCCACCAGGCGGCGGGCCGCGGCGCCTATGGCTACCCGAACCTGCAGGACGACGACTGGCTGTGGGGCGGCACGCTGGAGGCGATCCATTACACGATCACCCACGGCGCCCGCTACAACCCGGACACCAACGAGGAAACCCGGCAGTCGGACATGCCGGCTTTCGGCGAGCAGTTGGAGCCGGCCCAGATCGAGGCGGTGACCGAATACGTGCTCAAGCTCTCCGGCCAGGAGCACGACGCCAGGAAGGCCGAGGCCGGCAAGAAGGTCTTCGAGGAAGACGCCGGCTGCAACGGCTGCCATGGCGACAAGGGCGAGGGCAACCAGGAGCTGGGCGCGCCGCGTCTGAGCGACCAGATCTGGCTCTTCTCCGGCTCCAGGGAAGCCATCAGGAGCCAGATCACCAAGCCGAAGCACGGCGTGATGCCGGCCTGGAAGTACAAGCTGGACAAGGCCACCATCAAGGCCCTGACTGTCTACGTCTATTCGCTGGGTGGCGGCGTCGGCTCCTGATCCGGGCAGAGAAAAGTCACGAGATTTGCGAGGCGGAGATGATCCTATCTCCGCCTCGTATCACAAGCGGCCCGCGCTTTTCCACATCGTGGACAATCTTCGGGCAGGATGACGAGATTACGGTTTGATAACTGTAAATATCAGTTTTTCCTAATATATTGAATGGCGTTCGCAGCGGAGCGAACATTGGCGAAAGAGGGGGAAGCGCCCGCAGCGCGGTTGAACGAAACCTGCAACAAGTGAGCGGAGCGATGGCTGAAGTTGTCAACACGCTGAAACGCGAAGCCGCCCGCACCGGCGACTCCGCCAAGAAGCCGGAAGAAAAACCCGGAAAGCTCTACGAAGCGCGCAAGAAGATTTTTCCCCGTGCCGTATCTGGCCATTTTCGGCGGCTGAAATGGACGCTCGCCACCATCTTCATGGGCATCTATTTCATCCTGCCGTGGATTCGCTGGGACCGCGGCCCCGGCGCGCCGGATCAGGCCGTGTTGGTGGATCTGGCCCATCGCCGCTTCTACTTCTTTTTCATCGAGATCTGGCCGCAGGAGTTCTACTACGTGGCGGGCCTGCTCATCCTTGCCGGCATCGGCCTGTTCATCGCCACCTCCATGGTTGGCCGCGCCTGGTGCGGCTATGCCTGCTGGCAGACGGTGTGGACCGACCTGTTCATGCTGGTGGAGCGCAAGATCGAGGGCGATCGCAACGCCCAGATCAAGCTCGAAAAGCAGCCCTGGAACGCCGAGAAAATCCTCAAGCGCGGGCTGAAACACCTCGTATGGGCGCTCATCGCCTTCTGGACGGCCTTCACCTTCATCCTCTATTTCGGCAACGCGCCGGACGTCGCCTACTGGTTCTTCACCGGCCAGGCGCCTTTCGTGGCCTATTCCACCGTCGCCATCATGGGCTTCGTCACCTACTTCTTCGCCGGCGTCATGCGCGAGCAGGTGTGCATCTACATGTGCCCCTGGCCGCGCATCCAGGGCGCGATGGTGGACGAGGACACGCTCATCGTCACCTATCATGACTGGCGCGGCGAACCACGCGGCTCGAAGCGAGAGCAGAAGCTGCACCCGGAAGTGCAGTTCGGCGACTGCATCGACTGCGGGTGGTGCGTGCAGGTCTGCCCCACCGGCATCGACATCCGCGATGGTCAGCAACTGGCCTGCATCACCTGCGCCCTGTGCATCGACGCCTGCAACCAGGTGATGGAGAAGATCGGCAAGCCGCAGGGGCTGATATCCTACTCCAGCGTGCGGGCTTATGAGAAGCTCACCACCGGCCAGATGAAGCAGACGGAATTCGGCTGGCGCAGCTTCATCCGTCCGCGCACCATCGTCTATCTCCTCGTGTGGACGCTCATCGCCACCGCGCTGCTGGTGCATCTCGCCACCCGCGACCGCTTGCGGGTGAACGTCATCCACGACCGCAGCCCGCTGTTCGTGCGCCTTTCCACCGGCGAGATTCGCAATTCCTATACCGTGCGCATGCTCAACATGCAGTTGGAGCCGCGCGACTTCCGCCTCAGCATGGTCGGGCTGGAAGGCGGCAAAATGCGCATCCTTGGCATCAACAAGCCGCCGGCCCGCTCCTTCACCATCAGGGTGCCGGGCAACAAGGCCAAATCCTTGCGTGTGTTCGTAACGCTGCCGAAGGACAAGGTGCGCGAGCCGCACGAGGCCTTCTATTTCCGCATCGAGGCGCTGGGCCCGGATGGCAAGGTGGAAGAAAGCGCCGAGAAGAAGGCCATCTTCGAAGCGCCAGCGAAGTGAACGCGAGCCGGAAGCGGCGCCGGTTTGCCCGGCGCCGCTCCCGCGAACGGGAGGCAAAACCATGGCGCACCAGCGGAAGGAGTTTCAGCTCACCGGCTGGCACGTGCTGTTCATGCTGCTTGCCTTCTTCGGCGTCATTTTCGCCGTCAATGGCCTCTTCATCTACTATTCGCAGGTCACCTGGACCGGCCTGATGCCGGGCAACGGCTATGAGGCCTCGCGCAAATACAACAGGGAAGCGGCGAAAGCCCGCGCCATTCTCGCCAAGGGCTGGCAAACCAGGGTGCTGGTGCCGAAGGATGGCCGCATCGTCATCGAGCTGAAGAACAAGGACGGCGAACCGGTCACTGGCCTGACCGCGAGGGGCCGGGCCTTGCGCGCCATCGGCGTGAAGGGCGACCGAGACCTTGTTTTCGCGGAACGTGGCATCGGCAGGTATGTCCTCAATGGCGAGGGCTTGGGCCCCGGCGCCTGGCGCATCGACGTGAAATTCATCCGTGGCGGTGAACTGCAATGGCGCGCGCAGGCCGAGTTCGCGGTGCCGGAGAGATGAAGGCCGCCAGGAGAGCAAGATGGGTGTTTCGCAACTCCCTGAATGTCAAGGACGGCCCTTCGGGCCGCCGCGTAGCGGTTTCATCCTTGACATTCAGGGAGTTGCGAAAAGAATGGCAATGAAGCGCCAATGGCGAAAAATCGCCATTGGCGCTTCTCTCAGCCAATCTCTGCTTTGTGCGCGTGGCATGAGCGTAAGTTTGCAAGGAGCGCGGCCATGAGTTGCTGCGGCATGCGAGGCGAGGAAACGGGCGGCGCGGTCGGCAGCGCCGCCATGTGGGCGCGCCGCAAGGACGACGGCTCCCATGAGCTGACCCTCTCCGTGCCCGGCATCCACTGCGCCGCCTGCATCTCCACCATCGAGAAGGGGCTGAAGGAAATACCGCAACTGGAAGAGGGGCGGGTGAACTTCACCTTGCGCCAGGTGCGGGTGTGCTGGCGCGATCCGGATTTCGACCCGGACGTGGTGGTGGAAAAACTCGCCGCGCTGGGCTACGAGGCGCGCCCCTTCGACCCGGAAGCCGCCGGCTTCGCCCGCGATGACGCCGAGGCCCGCGAACTGCTGCGCGCGCTGGCCGTGGCCGGCTTCGCCGCGGCCAACATCATGATGTTCTCCGTCTCCGTGTGGGCCGGCGCGGAGGGCGCCACGCGCGATTTCTTCCACTGGATATCCGCCGCCATCGCCGTGCCCGCCGTATTCTACGCGGGCCGTCCTTTCTTCCGCTCCGCGTGGGCGGCGCTCGGCCAGGCGCGCATGAACATGGACGTGCCCATCTCGCTGGCCGTTCTCACCGCCCTGTTCATGAGCCTGTATGAGACGGCCAACTCGCAGGAACACGCCTATTTCGACGCCGCCACGTCGCTTTTGTTCTTCCTGCTCATCGGCCGCTATCTGGATCATCGCATGCGCGCGCGGGCGCGTTCCGCCGTCACCCAGCTCATGGCCCTCTCGGCGGAAGGCGCCACCGTCATCGGCGAGGACGGCAGGCGCCGCTTCCTGCCAATATCGGAGCTGAAACCCGGCATGCTGGTGCACGTTGCGCCCGGCGAGCACATTCCCGTGGACGGCTATGTGGAAAAGGGCGCTTCCGACGTGGACATGTCCGTCATCACCGGCGAATCGAACCCGGAGCGCGTGGCCGAGGGGGCGAAGGTCTATGCCGGCGCGGTGAATCTCACCGGCCCGCTCACCATCCGCCTGCTGGCCGCCGGCGACGACACGTTCCTGGCCGAGATGATCCGCCTCATGGCCGCCGCCGAAAGGAGCCGCTCGGCCTATGTGCGCCTGGCCGACCGGCTGGCCGGCTATTACGCCCCGGCGGTGCATATCGCGGCGGGTCTGACGCTTGGCGGCTGGCTTTACGTGACCGGTTTCAACTGGCCAGTCTCGCTGCTGCACGCCATTTCCGTGCTCATCATCACCTGCC
>JALVFB010000157.1 GCA_027030295.1 Hyphomicrobiales bacterium | reverse complement strand
GCTGCTGCTGGGCTTCATCGGCGTGCAGAGAATCAACACCCAGTTCTTCCCCACCATCGATTTTCCGCAGGTTTCCGTCACCGTCTCCTGGGAAGGCGCCACCCCTGCGGACATGGAGCGCAGCGTGATTCGCAATCTCGAGCCGGCGCTGCGCACGGTGGCCAATCTCGACACCTGGTATGGCGTGGCGCGCGAGGGCTGGGCCTATATCTCGCTCACCTTCGTGCCGGGCACGGACATGAACCTGGCGCTGGCGGACGTGCAGAAGGCGGTGGACAGCGTCACCACCCTGCCGGAAGACGTCGACCCGCCACAGGTGAAGCGGGTGGTGCGCAACGAGGTGGTGGGCAAACTGCTGCTGACCGGCGACGTGCCGGAGAAGAAGCTGAAGGACTATGCCCGCAAGGTGCGCGACGCCATGCTGGACGCGGGCGTTGCGCGGGTGACCATGACCGGCGCCCGCCGCGAGGAGATCGTCGCCGAAATTCCGCCCGCCGAGTTGCGGCGGCTGAACCTCGACCTTTCCGCCATCGCCGCGAAGGTGCGATCGGAGACGCGCGATCTGCCCGCCGGCGACGTTTCCGGCGCGGTGGAAAAATCCGTGCATGGCGCCGGGCGCGCCCGCTCCGTGGAAGGCATCGGGCGGATCGTGGTGATGGGCGATGCGCGGGGCAACGTGGTGCGTTTGTCCGACATCGCGCGCCTTCATGATGGCTTCGATCCGCTGGCCGAGCGCGGCTATGTGGGGGGCAATCCGGCCATTCAGCTCATCATCTGGCGCACCTTGCAGGCCGATGCGCTGAAGACCGACGCCATCTTCGAGAAGGTGGCGAACGACATTCGCGCGAAACTGCCGCCCGACATCGAGATGCGCATCTATGACGTGCGCGCCAAATACATCCGCGACCGCATCCGGATGCTCATGCGCAATGGCGCGCAGGGCCTCGTGCTGGTGCTGGTCATCCTGTTCCTGTTCCTGAATGGCCGCATCGCCTTCTGGGTGGCGGTGGGCATTCCCGTTTCGGTCATGGCCACCATGCTCATCATGTGGTTCTCCGGCCAGACCATCAACATGATCTCGCTGTTCGCCCTCATCCTGGTGCTGGGCATCATCGTCGACGACGCCATCGTGGTGGCCGAACACACCGAGACTCTGCGCCGCGCCGGCATGCGCCCGCTGCTGGCGGCGGAGCGGGGCGCGCTGCGCATGCTGGGGCCGGTGCTCGCCGCCTCGCTCACCACCGCCGCGGCCTTCATGCCCCTGTTCTTCTTCCAGGGGCGCATCGGCCAGATGATCATCGCCCTGCCGCTGGTGGTCATTTCCGTGCTCACCGCCTCGCTCATCGAATGCTTCCTGGTGCTGCCCGCGCACCTGCGCCATTCGTTGCGCCACGCCGGGCCGCCCTCGCGCTTTCGGCTGTGGTTCGACGGTCTGTTCGAGCGCCTGCGCGAGGGCGCCTTCGGGCGGCTGGCGGCGCTGGCCTATGACTGGCGTTATGTCACCTGGGCGCTGGCGCTGGCGCTGTTGATGGTCATGCTGGCGCTGCCGTTCTCGGGCAACGTGCGCTTTCACTTCTTCCCCACGCCGGAGACGGAGTTCATCCGCGCCCGCATCGTCATGGCCGCCGGCACCCCGCGCGAGGAGACGCTGAAGGCCGTGGCCGTGGCGGAAAGAACTCTGCGCAAGGTGGCGAAGGAGATGAGCGGCGGGAAGGAAAAGGTCATCGAGGCCACCTTCGCCCGCGTCGGGCGCATGGGCTTCTCGCGCGGTGATCACCTGGCGCAACTGGACGTGCAGCTCACGCCGTCGGAAGAGCGCCGTCGGGTGCGCACCCGCGCCCTGGTGCGCGCCTGGAAGAAGGCCATGCCGCCGGTGCCGGGGATGGAGCAGCTTTCCTTCGGCCGCCGCCACATGGCCGGCGCGCCGAAGGACCTGGAGATCGAGCTGAAGGGCGACGATCCGTTCGTTCTGAAGAAGGCCGCCGGCGAGGTCATGGCGTTGCTCAAGCGCGTGGATGGGCTTCAGGACATCTCCGACGACCTGCCTTATGGCAAGCGCGACATCCGCCTTGTGCTGAAGCCGCGCGCGGAAATGCTGGGCTTCACGCTGGCGGATGTGAGCAAACAGGTGCGCGCCGCCCTGCTGGGCGAAGTGGCGCGCAAGTTCGCGCGCAACGGCGAGGAAGTGGCGCTGCGGGTGAGGCGCGCGGACGCCATCACCGGCACCGGCGCGCTGGAAGAGATGTATGTGCGTGGCCGCACCGGCGTATGGCTGCCGCTGGCCGATGTGGCGGACATGCGCGAGGAGGCGGGCTTCACCACCATCTACCGCCGTGATGGAAAAATCTCCGTCACCGTCATGGCCGACATCGACGAGGACAGGCAAACGCTGGACGGGGCCATGAAGGCCATCAAGGCCGGTGGCTTCGACGCCATCCTGGCCAGATACGGCATCGACGCCACCTTCACCGGCGGCGCCAGGGAACAGCGCGAGAGCATGGAGGATTTTCGCCTGGGCGTGATGGTGGCGCTGATGCTCATCTATATCGTGCTGGCGCTCATTTTCGGCAGCTACGCGCGGCCCCTGGCCATCATGGCCATCATTCCCTTCGGCGTCATCGGCGCCATCTTCGGCCACTGGGCGATGGGCTATTCGCTCACCATCCTCAGCCTCATAGCCCTGCTCGGCCTGTCGGGCATCATC
Organism: Hyphomicrobiales bacterium; assembly: GCA_027030295.1. Taxonomy (GTDB): domain Bacteria; phylum Pseudomonadota; class Alphaproteobacteria; order Rhizobiales; family Aestuariivirgaceae; genus Thermopetrobacter. Next base: position 454 of record JALVFB010000157.1, on the reverse strand, counting down.
GTCAACGACAGCATCATCCTGGCGGCGCGCGCGGAGGAACGCCGGCGCAACGGCGAGAGCATGCGCGAAGCGGCCATCGGTGCGTCGAAGGACCGGCTGCGCGCGGTGTTGCTCACCTCGCTCACCACCATCGGCGGCCTGCTGCCACTGATGTTCGAGAAGTCGTTGCAGGCGCAGTTCCTGCTGCCCATGGCGATCACCATCGTCTTCGGCCTGATGGTCACCACCCTGCTGGTGCTCTTCCTGGTGCCGGCCACGCTGGGCATTTTCCATGACATAGGTCGCCTGCTTGCGCCCGTGCGCCGCGCGCTCGTGCCGGCGGAATGAACCGTTTTCTCTACGCCTGTTCGACGATGGTGCGCAGCAGGGCGAGCTGACCGGCGCGGTCGGTCGGCGCGAAGCCGTTTTCGATGAACGCCTCTTCCGCCCGCCGCAAAATGGCCCCCACTCGCGG
>JALVFB010000156.1 GCA_027030295.1 Hyphomicrobiales bacterium | reverse complement strand
ATCGGCATCGACCCCGGCAGCCTGTCCGCCGCCTCGGGGCATGCCTGAAAGGGCATCTCATACTATCATGCATAAAGAACCACCCACCGCCCCGCGCCCCCACCTGGGCCCCCAAATCATGAAAAACAAGGGCCTGAGGGGCGCGGGGCGGTTTCACCGGTCAACCTTTGCGCAGATTGGTATCAGCCAACCGCCTTCTCCTCCCACTTGCACAGGTCGTTGATGATGCAGTCGCCGCAGTTCGGCTTGCGGGCGGTGCACACGTAGCGACCGTGCAGAATGAGCCAGCGCAGGGCCTTGCGCCGCCAGCGTTCGGGAATCACGCGCTCCAGCTTCGCCTCCACCTCTTCCGGCGTCCTGCCCGGCGCAAGGCCCGTGCGGTTGGCCACCCGCAGGATGTGCGTATCCACACCGAACACCGGTTCGCCAAAAGCCACATTGCGCAATATCTGCGCCGTCTTGCGCCCGACACCGGGCAGCGCGGTCAGCGCATCGACGTCGTTGGGCACTTCGCCGCCGTGCTCTTTCACCAATGCTTCGGAGAGGCGGATGATGTTTTTCGCCTTGTTGCGATAGAACGGCAGGGAATGGATGCGCTCGGCCAGTGCCTCCTCGCCAAGCGCCAGCATCTTCTGCGGCGTGTCGGCCTCGGCGAACAGTTTTTTCGTCACCTCGTTCACCTTCGAATCATGCGCCCGCGCCGCCAGCACCAGAGCCACCAGCAGGGTGAACGGGTTCGTCCAGTTCAGCTCGAAGCGCGGCTCGGGCTCCGCCGCCTCGAAGCGGCGCAGCATCTCCTCCACTTCCTCCGGCGTCCATTCGCTCGGCCAGTCGGGATCGTTCGCCTGTGTCATCGTCCACCTCCCTCTTTCTTCTCCATATGGGAGGATCAATCCCGGAAATCATGTTCGCTCCGCGCAGCGCTTCTCTTCCCACTTGCACAGGTCGCAGATGATGCAGCGCTCGCACTCGGGCTTGCGGGCCTTGCATACGTAGCGTCCGTGCAGGATGAGCCAGTGGTGCACGTGCAGCCGGTATTTCTCCGGCACCACCTTCATCAGGTTCTTCTCCACCTCCAGCGGGGTCCTGCCCGGGGCCAGGCCGGTGCGGTTGGCGACGCGGAAGATGTGGGTGTCCACGGCGATGGTCGGTTCGCCGAAGGCGACGTTGAGCACCACGTTGGCGGTCTTGCGCCCGACGCCGGGCAGCTCTTCCAGCGCCTCGCGCGAGCGCGGCACCTCGCCGCCGTATTTTTCCAGCAGGATTTTCGACAGGCCGATGATGTTCTTCGCCTTCGTCGGATACAGGCCGATGGAACGGATGATCTCGCGCAGGCGCTCCTCGCCCAGCGCCAGCATCTTCCGCGGCGTGTCCGCCAGCCGGAACAGCTCCTTCGTCACCTTGTTCACGCCCTTGTCCGTGCTCTGGGCGGAGAGCACCACGGCCACCAGCAGCGTGTAGGGATTCGTCCAGTAAAGCTCCGACTTCGGTTCGGGGTTGGCTTCCGCCAGCCGGCGCAGCAATTCTTCCACCTCCGCTGGCGACAACTTGCCGGGCCAGTCGTCCCGTCGCCCTTCGCCATGCGGCGTCCCGCGCGGCGATCCTGCCTTTTGCGCCATGCTTCTTCTCCGTATCGCGGATTCGTTCAGCCGGTGGCGAGCTGTTGCTGGTGAGAAGCGGGGTTTTCAGGCGGATGGCGACCTGTGGTGGACATTTCTCCCGGATCGCGCACCCGGCGCGGCGGCGAAATCTGCCGCCCCCGTCCAAGGGTGGCGCAGGCACGCGCCCGCGCCAGCAACTCCAGACTGTCGATGCCGCTGGCCATGAGTGTCCATCCACGCGTGCCCAGGCGTTGCAGGAACGGCCGCATCGCCGTCGTCTCCGCCAGATGGGCGGCCGGAATGTCCAGATAGCGAACCGGCAATGGCACGGGCAGGAAAAAGCCGTTGATATCCGGCGCATCCATTTCCAGCACCACGCCACCGGAGGCCTGCGCCAGGGTGAGCAGATGCATGCGCGCCTCTTGTGGCGCATGCGCCAGGTCGCCATGGCGCAGGGCCAGCATCAGCGGCGCATGCGCGGCATTGTCGTCCAGCAGTTGCGAGATCAACGCATCCGCAACGTCGGCACTGCGCAGCACCGCCATGTCCAGCGGGCAGATCACGGTTTCGCTCAGCCCGCGCGCCTTCAACTGGCCCGCGAAGGCCACGCAACGCGCCAGGAGGTGTTGGGCGAATGCCCCCGAATGGCCCTGCTGCCGCGCCCTCAGAAATGCCTGCCCGCCCAGGTAGAGGGCCTCGCCCTCCGCCGGCAGCGCCGGCAGGGCGCGATAGAACACGGTGGCATTGTTTTCCAGGGACACCACCGGCTCCATGTAGAGCCGAAGTTCCCGTGCGATGGCGGAAACGGAGGAAGGCGCGCCATGGGCGCGGGGCGCCGGGTGGTGGGCGAAGCGCGCCTGTTCAGGCCGGCCTGGCGCGGAGGGAGCGGCAGACGCGGTGGAGGAGAGCGCCCGGGATGCCGGGGAAGGCCGCGACGGCTCCGTGGGGCCTTGCGGCGCCGTCTGTTCCTGCGCCGTTTGCTCCCGCGCGGCCCGGGGCGAGGACACTTCCTCTTCCCCTTCCTGCGGAAGCTGGATCATCGCCCGCAAATGCTCCACTTCCCGCCACAGGAAATGCAGATCGTCATCGTGGTTGGGGACCATCTGGCCCAGCAGATGGATGCTCAACGCCAGCGACAGGAACACCAGCCCCACCAGCAACGCCGGCAGCAACGGCAGATCGTTGGCCCATGCCCACATGACCAGCGCCGACGCCGCCAGCGCCAACAGCATCGGCGCGAGCAGAAAGATGATCAGCCGCAGCCACTGCATGATGAACTCCGGTTCGCCCTCCCCACCTGCCGTTTCAATGTATCCCGGTTCATGGCCCATGACCAGATGTCACGCTTTTCTTTCCGCCGTGAAACGGGCAGAAATGCACAGGTTGTTGCGATTCATGGTGTCGGCGCATGACTCTTGTCCCGGAAACCGTCGTCGAACGCGCCCCGGCCAAGGTCAACCTGGCCCTGCATGTGCTGCGGCGTCGGGCGGATGGCTATCACGAGCTGGACAGCCTGGCGGTTTTCATTCCCCAGGTGGCGGATGTGCTGCATGTCTCGGCGGCG
>JALVFB010000155.1 GCA_027030295.1 Hyphomicrobiales bacterium | reverse complement strand
AAATCGCCCGATGGAACATCGATGACGGGGACGAAAAACCATGATCGACTTCACCGCCCGCGACGACACCACCGACATCGAGGAAGGCACGGCCTTCGCCCCGAAGTTCGACGCCAACGGCCTCATTCCGGCCATCGTCACCGATGCCGAAAGCGGCGATGTGCTGATGGTCGCCTGGATGAATGCGCAAGCACTCGGCGCCACCTTGCGTGATGGTGTCGCCACCTTCTTTTCGCGTTCGCGCGGCAAGCTCTGGCGCAAGGGCGAAACCTCCGGCGAAACCCTGAAGGTGGTGGAGGCGCGCACCGACTGCGATCAGGACGTGATCTGGCTGAAGGTAGAGCCGCAAGGCCGGGGCGCCGCCTGCCACACCGGGCGCAGGAGCTGCTTCTATCGCATCATCACCGACGAGAACGGCAACTTCCGCCTCGCGCCCGCCCCCGATTCGGAGCGTCTGTTCGACCCGAAGGACGTTTACGGCAAAAAATGACCCGGCGTTCCCGGAATCGTCACATTTGAGGGGCACTGAAGGCCCGCCAGCTTGCCTTCCGCGCGGTTTTGGGGCAACACCACGGCAGGCGGTGGTGCGGATTCGCACCCGTTTTCCACCATTTCCGGGGCCAGGGCCGGATGAGCAACCTCGTTTACATCCTCAACGGGCCGAACCTGAACCTGCTGGGCACGCGCGAGCCGGAAACCTATGGCGCGTTGACGCTGGCCGACATCGAGCGCCGTTGCCGCGAAACGGCGGTGGGCCTCGGGCTGGCGGTGGAGTTCCGGCAGAAGAATGGCGAAGGCGAACTGGTGGAAGACATCCACGACGCCATCGCCGCCCGCGCCGGCGGCATCGTCATCAACCCCGCCGCCTACACCCACACCTCCGTGGCGGTGCACGATGCCTTGCGCGCCTTTGACGGCATCGTCATCGAAGTGCACCTGTCGAACGTGCACGCGCGCGAGGCGTTCCGGCACAAGTCGCTGGTCTCGCCGGTGGCGGACGGCGTCATCGCCGGACTGGGCGCGGACGGCTACGAACTGGCGCTCAGGGCCATGGCCTGGCGGCTCATCGAACACATGGACGTATAACGGCTGCAAAGCGGGAGCGCGGCGGAACATGAGCGACAAGAAGAAAGGCGGCTTCGACGTGGAAACCATCCGTCAGCTGGCGGAACTGCTGCGGGAGACGGAACTCACCGAGATCGAGCTGGAAATCGACGATGCGCGCCTGCGCCTGGCCCGCGAGCTGCCACAGCAGAACATCGTGGCGCACGTGCCCGCCGCGCCGGCGCCAGCGCCCGCCCTTGCTCCGGCCGGGCAGCCCGCGCCCGCCCCCGCGGCGGAGGAAAAGTCCGTCGAGGCCGCCGATCATCCCGGCGTCGTGCGCGCGCCCATGGTCGGCACCGCCTACCGCGCGCCCGCACCGGGTGCCGAGCCGTTCGTGGAGGTGGGCCAGGAGGTGAAGGAGGGCCAGACCCTGCTCATCATCGAGGCCATGAAGACCATGAACCAGATCCCCGCCCCGCGCGCCGGCGTGGTGAAAGCCATTCTGGTGGAGGACGGCCAGCCGGTGGAATTCGACGAGCCGCTGATGATCATCGAATGAGCAAGGCCGCGCCAGGCCGGGATTAGCGCCATGTTCGAGAAAATCCTCATCGCCAACCGGGGAGAGATCGCCCTGCGCGTGCTGCGCGCCTGCAAGGAACTGGGCATATCCACCGTCGCCGTGCACTCCACCGCCGACGAGGCCGCCATGCACGTGCGCCTGGCCGACGAGAGCGTGTGCATCGGCCCGCCGCCCGCCGCCGAGAGCTATCTGAACATCCCCGCCATCATCGCCGCCTGCGAGATCACCGGCGCCGACGCCGTGCACCCCGGCTATGGCTTCCTCTCCGAAAACGCCCACTTCGCCGAAATCCTGGAGGAGCACGGCATCACCTTCATCGGGCCGAAGCCGGAGCACATCCGCCTGATGGGCGACAAGGTGACGGCGAAGAAGACCGCCGCCGAACTGGGCATTCCCGTCGTCCCCGGCTCCGACGGCGCGGTGGAGACGGTAACGGAAGCGAAACGCATCGCGAAGGACATTGGCTATCCGGTGCTGGTGAAGGCCTCCGCCGGCGGCGGTGGGCGCGGCATGAAGATCGCGCGCGACGAATCGGAGCTGGAGGAAGCCTTTCTCACCGCCCGTTCGGAGGCGGCGGCCGCCTTCGGCAACGACGAGGTTTACATCGAGAAATACCTCGAGAAGCCCCGCCACATCGAGGTGCAGGTGTTCGGCGACCTGCATGGCAACGCCGTGCACCTGGGCGAGCGCGACTGTTCGCTCCAGCGCCGCCACCAGAAGGTTTGGGAAGAGGCCCCCTCCCCGGCGCTGAACGCCGAGCAGCGCGAGCAGATCGGCGAGACGGTGGCCGCGGCCATCCGCAAGCTGGGCTATCTCGGCGCCGGCACCGTGGAGTTTCTCTACGAGGACGGCGCGTTCTACTTCATCGAGATGAACACCCGCCTTCAGGTGGAGCACCCGGTCACCGAACAGGTCACCGGCTTCGACCTGGTGCAGGAGCAGATTCGCGTCGCCTCCGGCGCGCCGCTGAGCATGAAGCAGGAAGACGTGCACATCGGCTGGCACGCCATCGAAGTGCGGGTGAATGCCGAGGATCCGCAGACTTTCGTGCCCTCGCCGGGCCGGGTGACGCATCTGCACGTGCCCGGCGGCCTCGGCGTGCGGGTGGATTCGCACGTGTATGGCGAATACGTCATCCCTCCCTATTACGACAGCCTCATCGGCAAGCTCATCGTCTTTGGCCGCAACCGCACCGAGTGCCTCATGCGCCTGCGCCGGGCGCTGGATGAATACGTGGTGGACGGCATCAGGACCACCATCCCGTTGTTCGAGAAGCTGTTGAGGGAGCCGGACATCCAGGATGGCCTGTATGACATCCACTGGCTGGAGAACTGGCTGAAGCGCCAGCAGGATGCCTGATACCAAGATGCAAAAAGAACCACCCACCGCCCCGCGCCCCCATCCAACCCCCAAATTATGAAAGGGGCTGTCCTAGATAAATCACTTAACGTCGTTTCATGTCATTGAAATTATGCTAATTTCTCAATATCTGGATAGTATGTTTTTTGAGGGTCAAGAGAAGCGCCAATGGCGATTTTTCG
>JALVFB010000154.1 GCA_027030295.1 Hyphomicrobiales bacterium | reverse complement strand
CACGTGGATGATCTGAAACGCTTGCGGGGGCTCTCCGACGGCGCGGCGAAGGGCGCGCAGGGCAGGGAGATTCTCGCGATCGTGCAGGAAGTGCTGGCGCTGCCGGAGGAGGCGTTGCCAACGCCGGCGAAAAGGGGAAAGCCGCACCCGGAAGGCACGGGTGCGCGCGCCGACATCCTGAAGCTGGCGTTGAAGATCGTGGCCGAACGGGAGGGCATCGCCGCGCGGCTGATCGCCACGGCGGCGGATCTGGAGCGCATCGCCGCCGGGGAGAAGAACGTGCCGGCGCTGTCCGGCTGGCGGCGCAAGGTGTTCGGGCACCTGGCGGAAGACCTGCTGGCGGGGCGCAAGGTCATCGGCATTCGCGACGGGCGGCCGGACATATTGGCTGCTCAGCCTTGAGAAAATGATACTAGGATGCGCAAAGGTTGACCGGTGAAACCGCCCCGCGCCCCCGCCCAACCCCTGGGTTCTCAGAATTTGGGGGTTGGGCGGGGGCGCGGGGCGGTGGGTGGTTCTTTATGCATCTTGGTATGATTCCAGCGGGCCGAACAGGCGCCTGAAATGGCGCAACAGGGTCGTGTCCACTGCTTGCATGTCCACGGTCACGCCCAGCGCGTGCAGGGAGGTCACGCCATGTTCGCGCACGCCGCAGGGCACGATGGCGTCGTAATGCGACAGGTCGGGATGCACGTTCAGCGCCATGCCATGGCGCGTCACCCCGCGCGAGACACGCACGCCGATGGCCGCGATCTTGGCCATGCCGCCGCCCTGCGCGGCGGGGAGATCGACCCACACGCCCACCAGCTTCTCCTCGCGCCGGGCGCGGACGCCGAAGTCGGCCAGCGTGTCGATGATCCACTGTTCCAGCGTCGCCACATAGGCCCGCACGTCGCGTCCGCGATGGCGCAAGTCCAGCATCAGGTAGGCCACGCGCTGCCCCGGCCCGTGCCAGGTGAGCTGGCCACCGCGGCCACTGCGGTAAACGGGCAGGGCGTCGGGGTTCAGCAAGTCCTCGTCGCGGGCGCTGGTGCCGGCGGTGATCAGCGGCGGATGCTCCAGCAGCCAAACATGTTCCGGGTGCCGGCCGGCGGCGATGTCAGCGGCGATGGCGTCCATGCGGGCCATGGCCCGCGGATAGGGCACAAGCGCTTCGGAAACCTCCCAGCGCACCGGCTTTTCGCGCCACAGCGGGCTGCCGCCGGCAACGAGACGCCGGCGGCTTGCGATGTCATTTCCGGAGGAGTGGGCCATGCCGTCATCCGCTCTTGAATTGCCCCGGAAGGCTTGATAGACACGCTTGCGGCACTACATCAATGCTGGATTTTGTGCGGCCGTGGCGGAATTGGTAGACGCGCAGCGTTGAGGTCGCTGTGGGGGAAACCCCGTGGAAGTTCGAGTCTTCTCGGCCGCACCATTTCGATGCAACCGGCGCTGGGCATCGGCGCCGGTTGATTTTTCCGCCCTTTCCGGCTGCATTGCCGGCGGCCGCCATGTGGAACATGGCGCACGATGGGCGATTCATTCCGGAGCGAACGGAGCGGGATGCACATGGCAACGCCGGTTGCGGACATCATGGCCGAAGAGCGTCCGCCGCTGCGCGACGAGGACGGCGGCATTTCGCCGGCCTTTCTACGGGCGGTGGAGGAGGCCATCGCCGCCGGCGATATCGACCGGCTGCGCTTTCTGGTGCGTGACCTGCACGAGGCCGATCTCGCCGACGTCATCGAGTTGCTGCCCCATGACGAACGCATCCGTCTGATCCGCCTTCTCGACCGTCAGTTCAACGTGGAGGCGCTGTCCGAGCTGGAAGAGCCGGTGCGCGACGAGCTGATGGAGGCGCTTCCGCCACAGGTCATCGCGCGGGCCGTGCGCAAGCTGGAATCGGACGACGCCGCCTGGCTGCTGGAAGACCTGGAGGAGGAGGAGAAACGGCGCATCCTCCAGCGGGTGCCGCGGGCCGACCGCATCGCGGTGGAGCGCGCGCTGCATTATCCGGAAGACACCGCCGGCCGCCACATGCAGGCGGAGTTCGTGGCGGTGCCGGAGCACTGGACGGTGGGCGAGGTCATCGACTTCCTGCGCACCGAGGACGACCTGCCGGACGAGTTCTTCGAGATCTACGTGGTCGATCCGCGCTTTCACGTGCTGGGCACGGTGAGCACCGCGCGGTTGTTGCGCACGCCGCGGGAGACGCGCATCAGCGAAATTGCCGAAAAACTTCCCGTCGTCTTCCACGTGCACGACGACATCGAGGACGTGGCCCGGCAGTTCGAGCACTACAACCTCGTTTCCGCGCCCGTGGTGGACGATTCCGGCCGGCTGGTCGGCTCGCTCTACATCGACGACATCGTGGACGTGCTGGAAGAAGAGGCCGCCGAGGACATGCTGGGCATGCACGGCGTGCACGACGAGGAAATTTCCGACTCGGTGCTCAACATCACGCGCTCGCGCTTCGTCTGGCTGTTCATCAACCTCGGCACGGCGGTGCTGGCCTCCTGGGTCATCTCGTGGTTCGACGCCACCATCCAGCAGATGGTGGCGCTGGCGGTGCTCATGCCCATCGTCGCCTCCATGGGCGGCAACGCCGGCACCCAGACCATGGCGGTGACGGTGCGCGCGCTGGCCACCAACGAGCTGGGACGCGCCAACATCTGGCGTGTCATCTTCCGCGAAACCGCGGTGGGTATGCTCAACGGCCTGTTGTTCGCCATCATCATGGGCGCCTTCACCTGGTGGTGGTTCGGCTCCGATCAGCTGGGACTGGTGATCGCCATGGCCATGGTGGTGAACCTGCTGGCCGCGGCGCTGGCCGGCATTCTCATCCCGCTGGCGCTGGAAAAGATGGGGGCCGATCCGGCGCTGGCCTCCACCATTTTCGTCACCACGGTCACGGACGTGGTGGGTTTCTTCTCCTTCCTGGGGCTGGCCGCCTGGTGGCTGGGGCTGGGGTGATGGGGCGGTTCATGGCGCCGCCCGCCGGGCGAATGTGCATGTCTCACGACATGATCTCATGATCTCGCCCGTCACCCCGGCGCAAGCCGGGGTCTCGTGCCAAAAACGCATGAGCTTGTTGCACGAGATTCCGGTTTTCGCCCATTGGTGTCCAAGGAAATTCCGAGAACAACTTGTCAGCACAAATGGATTGGCTATCGTTCTGATCCGCATATGGAAGGGTGGTGTCGAGAC
>JALVFB010000153.1 GCA_027030295.1 Hyphomicrobiales bacterium | reverse complement strand
CGCCGAAGGGGCAGATGAACGACCTGGTGCTGGCGGCGGCGCTCATCGCCGGGGTGGACGAGGTGTATCGCGCCGGCGGGGCGCAGGCCATCGCGGCGCTGGCCTACGGCACGGAGAGCATTGATCCGGTGGACGTGATCGTGGGGCCGGGCAACGCATACGTGGCGGAGGCCAAGCGGCAGGTGTTCGGGCACGTGGGCATCGACATGGTAGCGGGGCCGTCGGAAGTGCTCATCATCGCCGACGAACACGCCAACCCGGCATGGATCGCCGCCGACCTGCTGGCGCAGGCGGAGCATGATGCGCTGGCACAGTCGGTGCTGCTCACCCCTTCCGAGGCGCTGGCGAAGGCGGTGATGGAGGCGGTGGAACGGCAACTGGAAACGCTGCCGAAGAAAGACATCGCCGGGGCCAGCTGGCGCGATCATGGCGCCATCATCGTGGTGCGCGACCTCGACGAGGCCTGCGCCATTTCCAACCGCTTCGCGCCGGAGCATCTGGAGCTGGAAGTGGCCGAGCCGGAATCCCTGCTGCCGCACATCAGGCACGCGGGCGCCATCTTCCTCGGCGCCTTCACGCCGGAGGCGGTGGGGGATTACGTGGCCGGGCCGAACCACGTGCTGCCCACCTCGCGCAGCGCGCGCTTCTCTTCCGGTTTGTCGGTGTTGCCCTTCATGAAGCGCACGACGCTCCTGTCCTGCACGCCCGACGCGCTGGATCACATCGGCCCGGCGGCGGTGAAGCTGGCGGAGGCGGAAGGGCTGGAAGCGCACGCCCGCTCGGTGCGGATACGCTTGAATAAGTGATAGTTTCGCCTCCCTTGCCCGGAAAGAAAACGTCATCATGACGTTTTCTTTCCGGGCAGGGAAGCGCATTCCAGCCTTTCGGTCTGGCGGCGGCTGTCAAGGGGCATGCCCGCTTCGCGGCGCCGAAGGCGCCCTTGACAGCCGCCGCCAGACCGAAAACCCTTCTTCCAGCATCCACCTTCAACCGGGCGCGGCATGACGGACGAGGCGCAAGAGGACTGGCCTGAGACGGAGCGGCTCATCGACGTGACGCTGCATGAGGCGCTGACGCGCGCCCGTTCTCGGGAAGTGGAGCACGAGCGCGCCGTGGCCATTCACGACCTGTTGCACGAGAACCGTTTTTCCGTGCCAGGCCACATGCCCGGCCCCTATCGCCTGACACTGTCGCTGGCCGAGCAGCGGCTGATCTTCGACATCGCCAACACGGCCGGCGAGCGGCTGGTCATCATCGGCCTGGCGCTCTCTCCGTTCCGGCGGGTGGTGCGCGACTATTTCCGCATCTGCGAAAGCTATTACGACGCCATTCGCAACGCGCCCGTCTATCGCATCGAACCCATCGACATGGCGCGCCGGGCCATCCATGACGAAGCCGCGACCATCCTGACGCAGCGCCTTGAAGGCAAGATCCGCGTCGATCACGACACGGCGCGGCGGCTGTTCACGCTGATCGCCGTGCTGCACTGGCGGGGGCGGCCGGCATGAGCACAGCAACGCACAATGGGCGGTTGCCGTCTTCCGTCCTGTTCATGTGCACGCTCAATGCCTTCCGTTCGCCGATGGCCGAAGCCCTGCTGAAACGCCTGCATGGCGCGCGTATCTTCGTCGATTCCTGTGGTATCCGCCCGGAGGAAACCATCGATCCGTTCGTGGTGGAAGTGCTCGCGGAAATGGGCGTGGATGCGTCGGGACACGTGCCGAAGAGCCTGGTCGAGCTGGGCGATCCCACCAGTTTCGACCTCATCATCACGCTCTCGCCGGAGGCGCATCATCATGCCATGGAGCTGACCCGCACCAGCGCGCTGGAGGTGGAATACTGGGCGACCATGGATCCCACGGCGGTGATGGGCTCGCGCGAACAGCGGCTCATGGCCTATCGCATCATGCGCGACGACCTGTTCCAGCGGCTGAAGCGGCGCTTTCCGCCGCTGCCGGTGGCGGGGGTATAGGGCGCTCGTTCAATAGACCACCGAAACGACGAGGGTGTCGGTATAGGTGCCCGGCGGGGGCGTGGGCTGCGGCGGCACGCGGCCATAGGCGGTATAGGTCTGCGAATAGCCGGTGCCGGTGGCGTTCACGTCGTTGCTGTTGCGGCCGCCCCAGCCTTGCGTGCGCGCGGCGTCGCGGTAGATGCCATAGGTGATTTCGTGGGTGCCGTCGGTCATCTTGCGATTGGCCGGATTGGAAGCGCCCGCTTGTCCGCCGTTGATGCGGATCTTGTAAGGCGTGCCGTTGGTGCAGCGCACGGTGATGGTGGCGGTGGCATCGACGTTCGCGTTCAGATTGCCGACGGCGCCAAAGTCCAGATCGGTGGCCGATACCTCGCACACCTCATCCACCCGCACGCGCACGCGGAAACGCGGTTTTTCCTGGCCATCGGGCGTGGCGCAATCACCGTGCTGGCCGCTCTTGTATTGAAACAGCACGTGGTTTCTGCCGAAATTCGAATAATACACGCCCGGCCGCGCGGTGTATTGGCCGCCGAATATGGTGGCCGGAACGGAATACTGGGCGGCAACCCGCCCCATGGCATCCAGTTGCAAATGGAATATCGGCGGTGTTGGCGGGAACCCCCACAACAGCGACCCCCAGATGGCGTTGCCCGATGGCCAGAAGATGTTGAAGTTCAGCTTCAGGGCATTGTTGCCCCATTTCTTCATCTGGCGCGGATCGTAGGCATTGGTGTTGCCGTTGCCGGTGCCGATGTTGGGGCAGATGGTCACCTTCTGGAACGGAATGCCGGTGCAGGAAATGTCCAGCGTGCCACTGCTGTGTTCATCATTCCCCGAAAGGATATTGATCACGCCGAAATTGATGCGTGACATTTCAAAACTGCAATCCAGGGGCGCCGCCAGCGATATATCTACCACAGGTAGAGCAATCGCCCAGCAGATTGCCATCGGCAGCCCAAGCCGCATGCGCCAGCACCCCTTCATGTGAAGCTCCCGGTTCGGTTCCACTGCGGGAAGCGAGAATTCACCGGCAGTTTGCGGCGCAAATCCCAACGATCGGTTAACGCATTGCCCTGCCGCCCCGCGGGCCGTATAAGCACGGGAAACAGGGAGCGCGACATGGCTTCGAACACGACAGACGATCCTGCGGGAAGCGGGCGGCGCACGCTTTCCTTCGGCTTCCGTGAAGTGGCGGAGGATGAGAAGCAGCACCTGGTGAAC
>JALVFB010000152.1 GCA_027030295.1 Hyphomicrobiales bacterium | reverse complement strand
GAAGTCATAGGCCTGGAGGATCATGTAGTTGAACTCGAGGAAGGTCAGCGGCTGCTCGCGCTCCAGCCGGCGCTTGACCGACTCGAAGGTCAGCATGCGGTTGATGGTGAAATGCCGCCCGTATTCGCGCAGGAAGGGGATGTATTCCAGTTCGTCCAGCCAGTCGGCGTTGTTCATCATCACCGCGTCCGTCGGCCCTTCGCCGAAGGTGAGGAAACGCCCGAAAATCCTGCGGATGCCCGCGATGTTCTCGGCGATCTGCTCTTCCGACAGCAGCTTGCGCGATTCGTCCTTGCCGGATGGGTCGCCCACCTTGGTCGTGCCGCCGCCCATGAGCACGATGGGCCTGTGGCCGGTCTGTTGCAGCCAGTAGAGCATCATGATGGGCAGCAGGGAGCCTGCGTGCAGGCTCGGCGCGGTGGCGTCGAAGCCGATGTAGGCGGTGATCGTTTCGGTGGCCGCCTTTTCGTCCAGCAGTTCCGGCTCGGAAACCTGGTGGATGAAGCCGCGCTCTTCGAGCACGCGCAAGAAATCCGACTTGAACGACATGCCCCTTGTCTTTCCCGTAAATCATGTGCAACTGGAAACCATCCGGACAAGCCCATAGCATGAGGGTGGGAAAATTGGAAAAGGATATTGTCGCCGGCGCGCCGCTGATGCGGCTGGACGAGGATGAAAGCTGCGTGGCGCTGGGGCTGATGAGCGGCACCAGCATGGATGGCATCGACGCCGCCGTGATGGAGGCCGACGGCGTGGCGCGGTTCGAGGTGCTGGGCCATTTCCACCGTCCCTATGAGGAGGAAACGCGCGATCTCATCCGTCGCGCCTGCGCCGACGCCCGCGCCGCTCATGAAGCGGGCACGCTCACCAACCGCTGGCAGCGTCCGGGCTGCCTGATGGAGGCCGACGAGGCGCTGACGAAAGTGCACATCGACTTCGCCCGCGAGGTGATGGCGGAGATGGAAAAGCGCGGCCACAAGGTGCGCCTTCTCGGCATGCACGGGCATACGGTGCTGCACGCGCCGGAGAAGGGTATCACCATCCAGCTCGCCGACGGCGACGAGGTGGCCCAGCAGGTGGGCGAAACCGTCATCTGGGACATGCGCGCGCACGACATGGAACACGGCGGTCAGGGCGCGCCGCTGGCGCCGGCCTGGCACATGGCGCTGGCGCAGCGCCTGCCCATGCGGCCGGTGATGTTCGTGAACATCGGCGGCGTTGCCAACGTCACCTGGATCGGCGAAGAAGGCGAAGATCCGCACGCCTTCGACGCCGGGCCGGGCAACGCGCTGATGGACGACCTGGTGCGCGAGAAAACCGGCGCGCCCTTCGACCGCGACGGCGCGCTGGCGGCGAAGGGCGTGGTGAACGAAGACGCCCTGCGCGCGCTGCTGGCGCAGGCGCCGCTGCATGCCGCGCCGCCGCGCAGCTTCGACCGCCATGCCTTCGACGCCTCCCCGGTGGCCGACCTGCCGCCGGAGGACGCGCTGGCCACCCTGTGCCGGTTCACGGCGAAAGCCATCGCGCAGACGGTGGAATGGCTGCCGCGCCCGCCCGAGACATGGGTCGTCACCGGCGGCGGACGGCACAACCGCACGCTCATGGCCATGCTGGCAGAGGAGGTGCCGCAGGGCGCCGTGGTGCCGGCGGAGGTGATGGAGCTGAACGGCGATCACATGGAGGCGGAAGCCTGGGCCTGGCTGGCGGTGCGCGCGCTCAAGCGTCTGCCCATCACCTGGCCTTCCACCACCGGGGTGGATCGGCCGCGCTCCGGCGGCGTCTTCACCTGGCCGCGCTTCGCGCCGCCGATGGAAAAGGGGGTGTGAGGGGCGCCATGCGATACCGGGGGATGCGAAATGCCCATCCTCCCCCTGGAAGGGGGAGGTCGGCCCCGACAGGGGCCGGGAGGGGGTCGGGCCGCGCGCTCGGGAGGCCGTTGCCCGACCCCCTCCCTGTCCCTCCCCCTGCCAGGGGGAGGGAACGCAAAACGCACGCACGGAGTCGAAGGCAACCGATTTGATGACGCCGGAAACGTGGGCAGGCGCGGCGCGGCAGCCGGATCCGCCGGGGCACCATCGGCGGAGCTTGCGGCTGCGGGTGCGCTCCATGCTGGAGCATCCGAACACCAGGAACGGCCGGCGCTTCGCCATCTTCATTCAGGCGCTCATCATCCTGTCGCTGCTCTTCATGTCGCTGGAAACCTTTCCCGGCCTGCCGGGATGGGCGCACACGGCTTTTCATCTGTTCGAATGGTTCGTGATGATCGTGTTCACGGCGGAATACCTCCTGCGCCTGTGGAGCACGGCGCATCCGGTGCAATATGCGCTGTCCTTCCACGGGCTGATCGATCTGGCGGTCATCGCCCCGTTCTGGCTGCTGGGGGCGGATGTGCGCGAACTGCGCGGGCTGGTGCTGTTGCGCCTGGTGCGCGTGTTCAAGCTGGGGCGTTATGCCCGGTCGCTGAAGCATTTCCGCATCGCCTGGCAACTGGTGAAGGATGACGTGTTCGCCTTCGCCGGCGTGGTGGGACTGTTCATCTACATCGCGGCGCTGGGGGTGTGGCACTTCGAGCATGTGGCGCAGCCGGAGAAGTTCGCCACCGTGTTCGATTCCCTGTGGTGGGCGGTGGTGACGCTGACCACGGTGGGCTATGGCGACATCTATCCTCTCACCGTGGGCGGGCGCATCTTCACCATGATCATCCTGTTGCTGGGCCTGGGGCTGGTGGCGGTGCCGTCGGGCCTTCTCGCCTCGGCCTTCCAGGAAATCCGCCGCCGCGAGCGCGAACGCCGCCTGCGCCGCCAGCACTGGCACACGGAAAGGCCGGAAGAGTGATTTTCAGGGCATCCCACGCCGTGGCGCGGGAGCGCAACGCGAGTTGGCCCGGAACGAAGGCGACGGAACGGGGACAAAAAAGAGGGCCGCCTGGTCTGGCGGCCCTTTTCTGCCGGCAACAGCGCACCTCTCTCCATGCCGAAGCCGGCGAACTCCTCACACCCACTTGACTGCAACTCTCGCGCCGCCCCACCAGCGGCCTGTTTCGAGAGATATCTTGCCACGGGCGCGGCGCATTCGCCAGCGTGCGGTGCTCCCGCGGTAAAGGGAGCGTTAAGGGATGGGCGTCACCGCGCCGTGCGGCGGAAAAGGGCGCGGGCGGCGGCCACATCCATCGGCGCCATTCCGGCATGGCGCAGGCGTTCGGC
>JALVFB010000151.1 GCA_027030295.1 Hyphomicrobiales bacterium | reverse complement strand
AATTGCATTGGCTGTCTCTTCCCCCTCGAAGAAATCGGGCGCGGCCCCATGCCGCGCCCATCGGTTCGTGTTTCTTCATGCGCCGGCGAACAGGCGCCGCGTGAACAGGCCGCTGTTCTTCAGCCCGTGCAGGAACTTCGCGCCCGCCAGCACGGCGAGGTCAACAAGCGGCTCCACCGTGATGACCAGCAGGTAGGCCATGTCGAATTTTCCGATGTTGTGCAGGTTCTCCGCCGTGAAGCCCTGCCCGTAGAGCGCCCAGAAGGTCACCCAGCCGACGATGCCCGCCTGGAACATGGCCGACAGCGGCAGCACTTGCGCATACTTCAGGTCGACATAGGCCGTGTCCTTCGGAATGATGCGCCGCGCCAGCATGTCCACTGCAAACAGCGGCGCCAGCAGCGTGGTGATGTTGATGCCGTATTGCGGCAGGTCGAAGGGCGCGAAGAACAATCCCTGCAACAGCAGCCCCGCCGCCAGCCCGAAGGCCGCCGGCGCCAGCCCGAACAACAGGTAGAGCGTGGTGCCGAAGATGAAGTGCACCTCGGAGACGCCGACCGGATAATGCGGCAGGATCTCGAAGAAGGTGAACACGGCGGCGGTGGAAATGAGCGCGCGCACGGCAAGGGAGGCGATGCCGTCCCTGCGCATGGTGTCCCACGCCCGTTTCGCCGCATATCCCAGCACGGCCGCGCCCGTGCCATAGGAAAGCAGCATCTTCGCGCCGTTCACGACGCCCGGTTCGATATGCATGATCCTTTCCTCCTTTCGCACATCGGTTGCTTGCCAGCGGGCCGATCCCGCCGGCGGGATGTGGAACGGAGGGTGCGAGAAGGCATGCGAACCCGGAAGCGTATTGGCCTGACGAATATGGCCAGCGCCGGGTGGCTCGTCCTTCCGGAAACACCCCGTTCCGGCCTGCCCGATGGGGCAGGGCGGGGCTGCGTGGCCCCTGCGGATGGCAGGTCTCCTGGCTCGCGGGTCAGTGCGAGGCATCCGCCTTCCCGGCCATGTTGGCCAGTGGCATGATGGATGCCACGCTCACCGCTCACAGTTGCGGGGGCAGCCGCGGACTTCCACCGCGTTCCCTTTTCACCGCGCGCACGCGAAGCCTTGTCATCGCGCCCGCACGGCACCATCCACGCGCGCCAGCCTAGGAAAGTGGCCGCGCGGGAGTCAACCGCGATTGTGGATGGCCAGTCCTGCTTCAACACTTCACCGCCCGCACATGACCTGCGGCGGCGTAGTCAAGAATGCGAGCGTCGCGCGTCATGATGGACAAGCCATGCTGGCGCGCGGTGGCGATGATGATGCGGTCCGCCGGGTCGGGCGGCGGGTCGCCGGGCAGCCACGAAGAAGCAATGAGCAGCTCCGGCGGCATGGGGGCCAGCGTCACCGCCGGATGGGCGGTGAACTCGGCGAACCAGGCCTGTGGCGAGCGCGTGCTGACTATGCGCCCGCGCGCCATGAGCAGGCCGATTTCCCAGGCGGAAATGGGAGAAATCCAGATTTCACCACCGCCCGTCTCCGCCCTTTCCAGCAGGGTGCGGGCTTCCTCGCGCAATGGCGCGCCTTCCGCCACCCAGATCATGGCGCAGGTGTCCAGCAGCAGGCGCGGCGCTTCCTCTTCGCCCCCCGGCATGGTTCAGCATTCCTCGCGTTCCGGGATGGCCTGCCGCAAGGGGCGCAGGGCTTCGGCCTCGGCCCGCTCGCCCCACGCCGGCGCGGCGGGTTCGGCCACGTCCACGCCCTCGTGGATGCGCAGGCTGCCGCTCAGAAGGCCGAACAGGGGGCGGGGCGCCCTCGCGGATGTGCCCCTTTCGCCACGCTTCGCCTCATGGGCCGGGATGCGCTCGAACACCAGCCGTTCGCCGACGACATCCACCCGCGCCGTGCGATAGCCAGCCTCCAGCCAGAAGCGCGTCATGACATTGTTCCTGCCGTTGTTGCTCCA
The DNA here is from genome assembly GCA_027030295.1 of Hyphomicrobiales bacterium. Lineage (GTDB taxonomy): Bacteria > Pseudomonadota > Alphaproteobacteria > Rhizobiales > Aestuariivirgaceae > Thermopetrobacter. The sequence continues at coordinate 1,250 of JALVFB010000151.1, read as the reverse complement.
CCAGGCGCGGTGGCGACGGGCAGACGGCGGCAATGGCGCGCCGATGATGCGCTCGATCTCGGCGAAGGTCATGGGGATTCGCGGCTCCGTGCGGTGCAGGAGATGGTCCTTCAATGCCTGATACTTGCTGCGGGGCATGGTCAATTCTCCCTGATCCTGGCCTTCTTTCTATCATGCTCTTGCCCAAGGGTGAATACGTAGCCTAAGGTATTCTAACATCGTGGCGGGTTCCTTCCTTGACATCGCGGGTGGCTTGTGCGCAATTCGCGCCATCCCGAAGCGAATGCATTCACGGCGCGCCGGGCGATTCGGGCGCGCGGCAATGGAACCCGGAAACATGGCAGAAACCACGGAAACTCCGCATGCCTACCGCACCCACACGTGCGGCGATCTGCGCAAGGAACACATCGGCGAAACGGTGCGCCTGTCGGGCTGGGTGCACCGCATCCGCGACCATGGCGGCGTGCTGTTCATCGACCTGCGCGACCATTACGGCATCACCCAGGTGGTGGCCGATCCGGACAGTCCCGCCTTCGAAACCGCCGACAAACTGCACGCGGAATGGGTGATTCGCGTCGATGGCTACGTGCGGGCGCGGCCCGAGGGCACCGAGAACCCCAAGCTCCCCACCGGCGAGGTGGAGGTGTTCGCCACCGGCATCGACGTGCTCTCCGAGGCGAAGGAGCTGCCGCTGCCCGTGTTCGGCGAGCCGCACTATCCGGAAGACATCCGCCTGAAGCACCGCTATCTCGACCTCAGGCGCGAGCGCATGCACCGCAACATCATGCTGCGCTCGCGGGTCACGAGCTGGCTGCGCCGGCGCATGGAGGCCGAAGGCTTCACCGAGTTCCAGACGCCGATTCTCACCGCCTCCTCGCCGGAGGGCGCGCGCGACTTCGTGGTGCCCTCGCGCCTGCATCCGGGCAAGTTCTACGCCCTGCCACAGGCCCCACAGATCTACAAGCAGCTCATCATGGCCTCGGGTTTCGACCGCTATTTCCAGATCGCGCCGTGCTTCCGCGACGAGGACGCCCGCGCCGACCGCAGCCCCGGCGAGTTCTACCAGCTCGACATCGAGATGAGCTTCGTGACGCAAGAGGACGTGCTGAACACCGTGGAGCCGGTGCTGCGCGACCTGTTCCGCAAATTCGGTGGCGGCCGGCCGGTGACGGAGAAGTTCCCGCGCATTCCCTATCACGAGGCCATCCGCAAGTATGGCACCGACAAGCCCGACCTGCGCAACCCGCTGG
>JALVFB010000150.1 GCA_027030295.1 Hyphomicrobiales bacterium | reverse complement strand
GCACGCTGCGCCCGGCCATGTCCGCGGCCAGCGCTTTCTTCGGCGCCTCCTCGCGCGCCCGCTGCATGGCCTCGACCGGCCAGTCCCTGATCAGGTCGCATGCCGCGTCCAGCGCCACATCGTCATACAGCAGCCCCACCCACAGGGCGGAAAGCGCCGGCACCATGCGCATGCCGCCCATGTCCGCGCCGCGCATCTCGATGAAGCGCTTCAGCCGCACCTCCGGAAACAGGGTGGTGAGATGATCGGCCCAATCGGCGATGGTGGGGCGCTCGCCAGGCAGGGCCGGCAGGCGACCTGCCATGAAGTCGCGGAAGGACTGCCCGGCGGCGTCGATGTAGCGGCCCTCGCGCCTGACGAAATACATCGGCACGTCAAGGGCGTATTCCACGTAAGATTCAAAGCCGAAGCCCTCGTCGAAGACGAAGGGCAGCATGCCGGTGCGGTCCGGATCGGTGTCCAGCCATACCGCGGAGCGCCAGCTCAGATAACCATTGGGCCGGCCTTCCAGAAACGGCGAGTTGGCGAACAAGGCCGTTACCACCGGCTGCAGGGCCAGCGCCACGCGCATCTTCTTCACCATGTCGGCCTCCGAGCCGAAATCGAGATTGCTCTGCACGGTGGCGGTGCGGTGCATCATTTCCAGCCCCAGCCGGCCTTTCAGCGGCATGTAGCGGCGCATGATGTCATAGCGCGGCTTGGGCATCAGCGGCAGCTGGCAAAACGTCCACTCCGGCGCCGCCCCCAGCCCCAGAAAGCCAATGCCCATTTCGCCGGCCACCCCGTGCAACAGCTCGAGATGCTCGGCCATTTCGGCATGGGTTTCGTGAATGGTCGCCAGCGGCGCGCCGGACAGCTCGAACTGACCGGCCGGCTCCAGGGTGATGCAGCCCTTGCCGCAGTTGGCCCCGCGCAGGCCGATGAGATGACCGTCCTCGATGAGCGGATCCCAGCCGAGGATGGCTTGCAGCCTCTCCAGCAGGGCGCGAATGGAACGGGGGCCGTCATAGGGCACGGGGGCGCGGGTGTCGAGAAAGAACGGGAACTTCTCGTGCTCGGTGCCCACCCGCCAGCGTTCGCGCGGCTTGCAGCCGGCTTCCAGCCAGGCGACGAGCGGCTCGATGCCGGTGATGATGTCGGTCGTGTCTTCAGCCACGGGTCCGGCCTGCCCCTTCCTGCTGCCCCCTGCCCTGCGGAATCGCATCGATGCCGCCGTTGTGTAATGCCCGCGTGGCGGGTTGGCAAGCGGGACGCGACGGGGACGGCAGGCTCAGACCAGCGCCGCCAGCCGCCGCGGCAGGGTGTTCGGATCCAGTTTCGTGAGATCCTTCGGCTCTTCCCTGCGCACCATCCGCCGCAAGGGCTCCGACATGGCCTCGCGCAGGTATCCCAGCATCTTCGGCGGGGCGACGACGATCAGCTCGTCGAAGGCGTTTTTCTTGCGGTGCTCGTCCAGCAATTCGGCCACCTTCAGGGCGAATGCCTGCTGCTCGTGCACATGCGGGTCGGTGGAAGGCTCCATGGCGTGGCGGCCAAAAGCGGCGCGGTCCCTGGTGCGGCCCGGTTTGTCCGTCACCATTTCGCGGCTGGGCCGCCTGTCGGCCACCAGTTCGACATCCAGCGCCGGCTCGATGCGGGTGCCGCCGGCGTTGCTGCGGAAGAAGCGGGCGCGGGCGCCGTCGGCGACGGCGATCCAGATGGTCTTGAACTTCATCGGTGCCTTCCTCCCTTTTCGTTTTCCCTCTTGCGGATATGGGCATTCGATGCGCAAATGACATCCCCGACCACGACCATCCCCCACAAGGCGGACGCCATGCCCGGTCAGTCGAACAAAGGACAGTCCACGCTTTCCGGCATCCTGCTGATGCTGGGGGCCTTCGCCGTGTTCGCCACGCTCGATTCCACCGCCAAGTGGCTGGGGCATTACATCTCCATCGGCGAGGTCGCCTTCGGGCGCTATCTGTTCGGCACGCTGTTCGCCGTCATCGCCGGCTGGTGGCTGGCCGGACGCGGCTTCTGGCGCACGCATCACCCGGGGCTGCAATTCCTGCGTGGCGTCTTCATGCTGGGCGCCACCTTCTTCAACTTCCTGGCCGTGCGCCATCTGCAACTGGCCGTGACCTCCGCCATCCTGTTCGCGGCGCCGCTCATCGTCTGCGCGCTGTCGCCTTTCGTGCTGGGCGAACACGTGGGCTGGCGACGCTGGGCGGCGGTCATCGCGGGCTTCCTAGGCGTGCTCGTCATCATGCGGCCAGGCTCGAGCGCCTTTCATCCGGCCATGCTGCTGTCCGTCGCCGCCGCCTTCACCCTGGCCTTCTACCAGGTGCTCACGCGCAAGGTGGGCGGGCGCGACAACCCCTTCGCCTCGGTCTTCTGGGCCACCGTCGTCGGTGGCGTGCTGGGGCTGCCGCTGCTGGCCACCGGCACGGAAGTGCCGCAAAACGCCGGGGTGTGGGCCGGGCTGGCGTGGATGGGCTTTTCCGGCACCTTCGGCCACGTGCTGCTGACCGAAGCGCACCGCCGGGCGGATGCCTCGTTGCTGGCGCCGTTCGCCTACAGCCAGATGATATGGATGGTCATCATCGGCTGGCTGTGGTTTTCCGACGTGCCGGACATGCCCACCGTCATCGGCGCGCTCATCGTCGCCGCCGCCGGGCTGTTCGTGTTCCACCGCGAACAGAAGGTGGCGAAGGACGCCGCCGCCATCATTCCGGAGGAAGGCGTATAATGCCGGAGCTGCCGGAGGTGGAGACGGTGCGCCGAGGGCTGGCGCCGGTGGTGGAAGGCCGGCGCATCACGCGGGTGGCAATATCGGAGAAGCGGCTGCGCTTGCCGTGGCCGGAGGGATTCGTGCAGCAGGTGACGGGGCGGCGGGTGGAGGCGCTTCAGCGGCGCGCCAAGTTCCTGCTGTGGCGGCTGTCGGGCGGGTTGTGGATCGTCTCCCACCTGGGGATGAGCGGACGGTTCACCGTGTTTCCGCCACAAGGCGAGGCGCAAGGGCTGGGCGAATTCTATTTCCAGCCCGCCAGCGCGCCGGAACCGGGGCCGCATGATCATCTTGTCATGGAATTCGATGACGGCGCGCGCATCGTCCATACCGATCCGCGCCGCTTCGGCTTCTTCGACCTGGCGGAAGATGTGGCCGCGCACCCGATGCTGCGCGATCTGGGGCCGGAGCCGCTGTCGAGTGACTTCGACGCCGCGCATCTCGCTACCGCGCTG
>JALVFB010000149.1 GCA_027030295.1 Hyphomicrobiales bacterium | reverse complement strand
CGGACATCCAGCCGTATCTGGACAAACGCCGGCCCGGCTCCAGCCGCTTCGTCACCCAGCGGCGCGAGGCGGATGCCGTGCGCATCCTCTCCGGCGTGTTTGCCGACGAGGACACCGGCGAACAGAGGACCACCGGCACGCCCATCGCGCTTTTCATCGAGAACACAGATCAGCGCTCGAAGGACTATTCCGACATCCGCGACAAGTTCCGCCCCGGACACGCCGACTTCACCTATCAGGCCAAATACGGCATCCGCGATTATCGCGGCGGCGGGCGGGCCTCGGCGCGGGAGACGGCGGCGCGGGTCGCCGCCGGGGCGGTGGCCCGGCGCATCATCCCACAGGTGAAAATTCGCGGCGCGCTGGTGCAGATGGGCGAGAAGAGGATCGACCGCGCCCGCTTCTCCTGGCAGGAGGTGGACAACAACCCCTTCTTCTGCCCCGACCCGGTGGCGGCGGAAGAATGGGAAGACTACCTCGACGCCATCCGCAAGGACGGCGATTCCATCGGCGCGGTGGTGGAGGTGGTGGCCTCCGGCGTGCCCGCCGGCTGGGGCGCGCCGGTCTATGCCAGGCTCGATCAGGACATCGCCGCGGCGATGATGAGCATCCCGGCGGTGAAAGGGGTGGAGATCGGCGACGGGTTCGCCATGGCCGCCATGCGCGGATCGGAAGCGGCGGATGAAATCGTCATGGAGGGCGACCGGCCGCGCTTTCTGGCCAACCATTCCGGCGGCGTCCTGGGCGGCATCTCTTCCGGGCAGGACATCGTCGTGCGCATGGTGGTCAAGCCCACCTCTTCCATCCTCAAGCCCCGCCGCACCATCACCAAGGATGGCGCGGAAACGGAAATCGTCACGAAGGGGCGGCACGATCCGTGCGTGGGCATCCGCGCGGTGCCGGTGGCCGAAGCCATGCTGGCGCTGGTGCTGGCCGATCATTTCCTGCTGCACCGGGCGCAGACGGGCAAGGGCTGACGTCCCCTTGAAACCCCGGCATGGGCTTTCTTGCGCTGAAGCGCAGACCGCCCACCGCCCCGCGCCCCTCACTCCGGAGGCTACTCGTCACCCCGGCGGAAGCCGGGGTCTTGGGCCTTGAGCGCATGAGTCCGTTGCACGAGATTCCGGCTTTCGCCGGAATGACGAGGTTCCATGTGAGGTGCGGGGCGGTGCGAAGCGTCTTGCCATCATCTCCTCTTGAAAGCCCGACATGGGCTTCCCATCTGTTCTGTCGGAAACGGTCAACGGCATTGATTTTCGTGGACAACCCATTGAGATCATTGCCGTAATGACTTGGGCTGAAGAGTTTCGGGAACAAGGGAGGTAGAACCATGGTGAGGTATCTGGTTCCGACTTATGCGCGCCGCCGCACGGGTGTGGATCCGTTCACGCTGATGCAGCGCGAGATGGAAAACATGCTCGAGAGCTTCACCCGCGCCCTGCAGCCGGCGGCGGAAGGTGACGAAACCGGCTTCTTCACCCCGGTTGTGGAGGCGAAGGAAGACGACAAGGGCCTGACCATCGAAGTCGATCTGCCGGGCGTGAATCCCGATGACGTGTCGGTGGAGCTTTCCGAGGGCGTGCTGACCATCAAGGCCGAGCGGCGGCTGGAAAAAGACCTCGACGAGGAAAAGAAGAACGGCGTGAAATATCACATCGCCGAGCGCGCCTATGGCACCTTCCTGCGCCGCTTCACGCTGCCCTTCGAGGCCGACGAGGAACACATCGAGGCCACCTTCGACAAGGGCGTGCTGAAGGTCTTCATCCCGCGCAAGGAAGAGGAAAAGAAGACGAAGAAGATCGAGGTGAAGGCGCAGTAACTCCCGCGCCCGTGATCCAACGACAAACCACGGGCGGAGCCTTTCGGCTCCGCCCTTTTTCGTTAAAAAATCGGCTTTGAATCAGTAAGTGGTTGACGAATGCCCCATGAAGTGCGGTAGGATGTCGCATGGTTCGTCACCACCCCGGTGGCGGATCGGAACAACCAGAAAGGGGGCAGTCTCATGCTTCAGGAATTCAAGAAGTTCATCATGCGCGGCAACGTGCTGGATCTCGCCGTCGCCGTCATCATCGGCGCCGCCTTCGGCCTCATCACCAAGTCGCTGGTGGACGACATCATCATGCCGGTGGTGGGTTACATCTTCGGCGGCCTCGATTTTTCCAACTATTTCCTGGCGCTGTCCGACAAGGTGACAGCCACCACCCTGGCCGAGGCCAAGAAACAGGGCGCCGTGCTGGCATGGGGCAACTTCGTCACCGTGGTGGTGAACTTCATCATCGTCGCCTTCGTCATCTTCCTGATGGTGCGGGGCGTGAACAGGGCCATGGAACGCTTCAAGAAGGAAGAGGAAGCCAAGCCCGCCGCGCCGCCGCGCCAGGAGGTGCTGCTGGAGGAAATCCGCGACCTGCTGGCGAAGAAGTAGAAACGCCATTCACGATCATCGCGGGCCGCGCCGCCGGGCGCGGCTCTTTCCGTGCCGTGAACGGCCGCGTTGACGCTGCCCCGTGGCTGGCCTATCTCGGAAAGAGCAAGGACGCCCGGAAGGAGCCTCCGTCATGGCCATCCGCAAGATCATCACGCCCCCCAACCCGCTCCTGCGCCAGCCGTCGCTCAAGGTGGCGGAAGTGGACGACACCATTCGCCGGCTCATCCGCGACATGTTCGACACCATGTATGACGCGCCGGGCATCGGCCTGGCGGCGGTGCAGGTGGGCGAGCCGCTCTCGGTGATCGTCATGGACACCGCGGACAAGGAAAAGGGCGAGGAACCAAGGCCGCTGGCGCTCATCAATCCGGAAGTCGTCTGGGCCTCCGAACAGAAGGCCACGTGGCAGGAGGGCTGCCTTTCCGTGCCCGACATCTATGACGAGGTGGAGCGGCCCATGGAGGTGCGGGTGCGCTATCTCGATGAAAACGGCGAAGAGCAGGAACGGCATTTCAGCGGGCTGGACGCCATCTGCGTGCAGCACGAAATCGACCACACCAAGGGCATCCTGTTCATCGACTACCTCAGCCGCCTGAAACGCGAGCGCTACCTGAAAAAAGTCATCAAACGCGCACACGGTCGTGTGCCCAACCTTTCGCAGACGTAGAGCGTCCGCCGGGCGCATGCCGTGTTTCCGTTCACGTGGAGAGCGGAAAGCGCCGAGCCCCTCCGGCGGGAGCCTTCGATTCCATCGCTGTTTCAGCAATCGGGAGAAATGGCTCCCCGGGCCGGACTCGAA
>JALVFB010000148.1 GCA_027030295.1 Hyphomicrobiales bacterium | reverse complement strand
TGGCAGGCCGGCGCGCGCGCCCAATTCGTGCAACAGGGCGCGGGCCTGTTCCGTCCACAGGTGCGGGCCGCCGCCTGCGATGAGCACTGGCCGTTCGGCGTGGCGCAGGAGGTCGGTCAGGCGCGCCATGCTTTCGGGGGCGGGGGCGGGCGGCGCGGCTGGAGGCGCCTCCCGCATCGTCGCCGGCGTCTCCACCCGCGCCATCAGCAGATCCTCCGGCAGCGAGAGCAGCACCGGCCCCGGCGTGCCATTGCGGGCGACATGGCAGGCGCGGGCCACGGCGGCGGCCAGTCCGTCGGTGGTGGGCACCTCTTCCACGTGCTTGCACAGGGGCGCGGCGATGGTCGCCAGGTCGGCTTCCTGAAAGGCTTCGGCGCCGCGCGCGCGGGTGGGCACCTGTCCGGCCAGCACGACGAGCGGGGTGGCGTCCAGCGCCGCGACGGTGATGCCGGCCATGGCGTTGGCCAGCCCCGGGGCGCGGGTGACGAGGCACAGCCCCGGCACGCCTCCGGAAAGCCGGCCCATGGCCTCCGCCGCCATGGAGGCCACGCCTTCGTGGCGGCAGGTCATGGCGGCGATGCCGGCGCCGTCGAGCGACGCCAATACCGGCAGATAGCTCTCGCCAGGCACGCAGAAGGCATGGCGGATGCCCTGCGCGGCCAGCGCCCGGGCGACGATTTCTCCACCGTTGATTGTCATGGGATGGCGCTCTTTGATAATGCGTGGCGGGTGGGAAACGGGACGTCAGTTTGACATTCCCGCGCGCGCTGTCAATGTCGGAACCGGATGTCGGAAACCCCTTGCCGGAGGATTTCTCATGTCCTGGTGTTATGACTGGCCCCGCGCGGCGGTGACGGCGGATGTCTGCGCGTTGTCGCGCGATCCGGCAGGCGCCTGGCACGTGTTGCTCATCCGCCGCGCCAACCCGCCGTTTCAGGGGCGGTTCGCGCTGCCGGGCGGGTTTCTGGACGTGGACAGGGAAGACCTGGAAACCACCGCCCGGCGCGAACTGAAGGAGGAAACCGGGCTGACGGCGCCCGAGGACATGCCGCTGGTGGGCGTCTATTCACAGCCCGGGCGCGATCCGCGCGGGCACACGGTCACCGGCGTGTGGCTGGCGCTGTATGACTGGCCGCCGCCCGAACCGGTGGCCGATGACGACGCGGCGGAGGCGCGCTGGGTGCCGGTGGAGGAAACCGGGCCGCTGGCCTTCGATCACGACCAGGTGGTGGCCGACGCGCTGGCGTTGGCGAAGCGGGCAGGGGGATGATTCGCGATTGCGCGCGGGATTAACCTTTTCTTCATGCCCCGCTGGCGCGGAGGCGTAAAAAAATCTATAACGCTCTCAACACAACGGCGCACGACGGAACGCCGCAACCATGACGGGCAAGGGAGCGTTGAACGGTGACCAACCTGCTGGACAGGACGAGAGCCGAAGACCCGGAGGCGCTGCTGCGGGAGCGGGAGGCGCGCAACGCCGCCCTGCGCCACATCATCGACGCCTGGGACGAGGCGCTTCTTTCCGGCGTGCATCCGGAGCAGATGGCTTCCGCCATGCTGTATGCCGCCATTACCGAGATGGTGGGGGCGCACGGCGAGGAAGCGGTGGCGGAGATGGTCGCCTCCCTGCCGGAGCGCATCCGTCGCGGCGAATACACGCTGTATGAACAGCGCCACTGAAGAGGAATTCCACACTACTCCTGCACACTCACACACTGCACACACGAAAGAGGCCCCGGCCGGAAACGGCGGGGGCCTTTTCGTTGGTGGCGGTGGAAAAAGGTGCGTGGCGTCAGGCTTTCGTCGCCTGGCCGCAGGGCGGGGCGACCGGACGCCAGCCGGCGAAGGCGGGAGCGAATTCCTGCGGCACGCTCAGGCCCGACCAGGAGAAGTCGTAGGGCGAGATGTAGCCCTTGCGCACCAGCTCGCGCAGACCGCTCACGATCTGCGGGGGCAGATTCGGGGTGATGGGCGTTTGCCGCGGCCGCTTGCGTCGGCCGCGCTTGCCCTTCCCGGATGAAAACCTTTCCATGTTGTCCGCCACCTTGTCATAGATTTTCCGCATGGGATTGTTGCGGCGCACATATCCCATGTAGCGCAAATAGCCCAATATTTTCTGATGCATGTGGCTGTAGGTCAGCAGCTGGTGGGCGAGTTTGCGCCGTTCCGCCGGGTCGCACAGCCGCCGCTGCTCCTGGCGCAGGGCGCAGGCGAGATACCTGGTCACCGGCTGGAACCACTTCCTGGCGTCTTCGATGCTGACGATTTCCGGCATGGGGATGGCGGCGCACGATTTCCTGAGCGCGCGAGCGGCGCGGCCGGCATTTCGTGACGGCGGCACGATATCGGCGATGCGGACCACGTATTCATCCGGCAGCCGCTTCAGCTCTTCCCGGTTCTGCCCTTCCGGCGCCTTCTTGTAGTTGGCGGGGCCTTTTTCGTGGAAGGCAACGGTGAATTGTATCGCCTTTTTCTGGATGCCCGCAAAGCCGCCCATCATGGCGATCATGTCGGCGGCGGTGTAGGTGTATGTTTTCGTGGGCGTGGCCATGAGCGGACGGGGCAGCGCCAGATAGCCCACATAGGTGGCGGCGCCGACGAGACAGAGAATCATGGCGCCTTCCAGAAGGCTGAAGCCTTCTTCATCCTTTTCCTTCGCCTGTTTTCCTTTTCTCCTGGCGCCGTTTCCGCGCTCCAGACGAACCTCGTGTATGTCTTTCGTTACAGACCGCCAGCCTCCGCCGGTGGGTGTTTTTCTGCGTTTGCCGAAAGCCATCGAAAATATCTCCCGTATTTCAACAGCATGGACAGAAGTCGATTTCAGAGGCGGCAGAGCAGGCGCATGGATCCCTTGTGCGCAATGCCGGCGCTGTCGCTTTTCGGGCCATTGCGCCGCAAATGAAGGATGCCTCCCGCTATTGGCATCTGTGCGTCCCACACATCCACGCGTCCGCGGGGATAGCCAAAGGCGTCGCGCCACAAGCGGAGGCTGCGGCAGAGCTTGCGATTCCTGTCGTTCGGTGCAAATCCGATCAGGGAATAGAGGGAGTATCCGCCCGTGATGGGAGCCACGCGCAGGCCGGCGACAATGCCTTGCGGGTTGGGCGAGATGTCCATCGGCATCTTGCTGTCGAAGCCCAGTCGGGCGCGTTTGCCCTTCGCATTGCGCACGCGCCACAAGGTGGGGGCGTCATAGGTGATCACGTAGCCGGCATCACCGATGTCGCGCAGGTTCAGGGTCACCGGCGTCATTTCCGCCGACGCCTTCGCGTTGTCGGTCATTCCCCTTGGCGCGTCGTAATAATGCACCAGCAGCACGTGCAGGCGCTTGACGTAGGCTCCCGCTTCGCCGGGCAACGCCATGCGTTCTTGCAGGCGTTCATAAATCTCCGTCATGTCCTCGAAAGAGCCGCCCTGGGTCACGGGGCCATTCCAGACCAAGCGCACGACCATGGAAAACCACTGCCGGAAAATACTCAGCATTTGATAGCTGAAGAAGGTCTGCAATATCAGGTTCACGGCGACAAGCAGGCCGAAGAAGCCCAAAACGCCTTGCCAGAGTGGAATACGTCTCAACATCAATATGGCAACCCCCAACCACACAAACGCACCTCATTGCAATTACCACGCAATCCTTGCGGGAAATTTAATGGGAACGCCTGCATGGCTGGCGCGCATCACGCCTGGGAGCACGTCGCGACGATGGGCGCCATGATGGGGGAGGAAAAGCGTGGCCGCGAGGTGGCTCAGGCCGAAACCTTGTGGCCTTCCTTCTCCTCGGCGGGCAGGGTGGCCAGGGCGCTCGCCTCCAGCTCGGCCAGGCGGGCGGAGAGGTCGGTGACCCGTTCCTGCAACTCCAGCTTTTCGCGCACGAAGCGCTTGCGCTCCTCCGCCAGCTCCTCTTCCAGCCGGCGCAGGGCGATGTCGCGCTCCTCCAGCTCGCGCTCCAGCGTTTCCACGCGGGTGGAAAGAACCTTCCTTTCGGAACGCAGCTTGTGCAGCTTGTCGATCTGTTCCTGAAGTTGCAGGTTGGAGCGCTCCAGCTCCTCGCGGGTGTCGCGCAGGGCTTCCTTCTTCGCCGCCAGTTTCAGCTCCAGCCGCTCCACCTTGTCCTTGTGCTCGTTCAGCTTCAGGATGAGGTCGGAACGCTGGGCGAACAGGTCTTCCGCCCGCTCTTCCGTCTTCTGCAACTGTTCTTCCAGCGCCTCGATCCGCCCGCGCAGGGCCTCCATTTCCGCATCCTGCGCGGCGATGTGGTCGCGCGCGGCGGCGAGTTCCTCGGCCAGCAGGCCGGCCCGGTTGACGGCGCGGGAGGCCTCGGCCTCCTTCTCCGCCACCTTTTCCTCCGCCCGGGCCAGCGCCAGCTCCAGCTTGCGGGCCATCATGGCATGTTCGGCCTTCAGGCGGCTGTTCTCTGTCCGGAGACTGGCCATTTCCTCCGGCCTGCGGCGGCGCAGCTCCTGCCAGTGCCGCACGCTGCGGCGCGCCAGGCGGCCGAAGCGCCAGAACAGCATGGCAATCAGCGCCAGCCCCGCCAGCGCCAGCAGGGCATACATGAAAAACTCGACCGGCGTCAGGCCCATGATCTCACCCGCGATTCACGGTTGGCAAATCGTATATGCGCGCATTGAACAGGAAGCCGCGCGCGAATGCAATGCGCCGGGTGGAAAATGGCTAACACCAAGATGCATAAAGAACCACCCATCGCCCCGCGCCCCCGCCCAACCCCCAAATTCCGAGAACCCAGGGGTTGGGCGGGGGCGCGGGGCGGTTTCACCGGTCAATCTTTGCGCGGCCTGGTATAACACCGCTGCGTGTCAGAATGGGTTCCAGGTCGGCCGGGCGGTGAATTTCAGATAGCCCATGCTGGCCCCCAGCCGCGCCCCGACGCCGGAGCGGATGGGCATGATGGTCATGCGGTTGTCGCCATAGGCGCTCATGCTGAGACCCGCCACCATGTAGGCGGAGCCGGAAACCCCGGGAAAACGCCCCAGAATCTGGCGCGGCGTGTCCATGTTATAGACCAGCATCAGCACCTTGGAGCCGTCGCCGCCGGCATCGAAGCCGATGCTCGGCCCCTGCCAGAACACCTTCACCCGGCGGCCGTCACGCATATAGAGCCAGCCTTCGCCATAGACGACGCCCGCCACGAAGGCGCCGCTGCCTTCCTCGCCAAGGATATAGGCGGTGGGGCGGCCATGGGAGCGAAAGGCCTTTTCCACCAGCCGCGCCAGCCCCTTGGTGGCGGTGCCGAAAAACCGGTGTCCGGTGCGGATGATCTCCTCCGCGTTGAAGGTTTTCGCCCGGCTGGAGGCCGTGGGTCGTGGCGCGTTCCGAGGTTGTGCGGCGTATCCGTCTTCCCGGGCCATGGCCAGCGGGGCGCCGGTGAGCAGCAGCGCCAGCGCACATCCCATCATCCAACGCCTGTTCATGGTCACACCTCCTTCGGGAGCTTTTCGTGCATCATGCGTCATGCAACCGCATGAAGGCCGGAAAAGGCCGCAAACCGGCCATTTGCAGGCATTTTGAAGGAAAAGAGTTAGCGTGTTGTTAACCGTGAAAGGGCGCGGCAGGAAATTGGCAATATTTTACCGCGCCAGCAGGCGTTTCAGGCGGGCGGTGGGAAAGCAGGACGGAGGCAGCCCGCGCGACTGTTCGAATCGTCCAATGGATCGGCGCGTCCTGAACCCGGGCAGGCCATCGACGCCACCGACGTCATGGCCCATGCGCTCCAGCCGCCTCTGCATGCGCGCCACGTCGGCACGGGTCAGGTGGCCGACATCGCCCCAGCGCGTGGCGAACGGACCCCTCGCCCGCCCGCGGATGCGATCCGCCAGGTGGCCGATGAACAGGGCGTAGAGGTCGCTCATGTTGTATTCCTTGATGACGTGGAAATTGCGGCTGACGAGGAATGCCGGGCCGTAGCGCCCCGCCGGGGTGAGCAGGAAGATGCGCTCCTTGCGCCAGCTTGCGGGAAAGGGCCGGCCGTTCACCCGGCGCACTCCCATGCGCCGCCACTCGGCCAGCGGCCTGCCCCGATCCGGCCCCTCGAGATGGCAGGGCACGTGTTTCGGCAGCCGCACCTCCACGCCCCAGGGCACGCCACGGCGCCAGCCGTGCCGGGCCAGGTGGTTGGCGATGGAGGCCAGCACGTCGGGCACGGAGCGCCAGATGTCGCGCCGCCCGTCGCCGTCGACGTCCACGGCGTAGGCGAGATAGTCACCGGGCATGAACTGCGGCTGGCCAAGCGCTCCGGCCCAGGAACTCTTCATCCGGGACAGTGGCACCGCGCCGGAGGCGACCATTTTCAGCGCCGCGATCAGCTCGCGGCGGAATGTTTTCTTGCGGCGGCCGATGAAGGCCTGGGTGGCGAGAATGGCGAAGGCGTCGTGGCGGATGGCGGCGCGGCCATAGTTGCTCTCGCGCGCCCAAATGGCGAGCACGATGGCCCCGGGCACGCCGAAGCGGCGTTCGATGCGGGTTAGCAGGGCGGCGTGCCTTTTCGCCAGCGCGCGCCCACGTTTCGCAAGAATGGCGATGGAGCGTTCGTTGAAATAGCGTTTCGGCGCGGCGAATTCCGCCTGTCGCCGCTCCGGCGGCAGCGGCGGATGGCCGGGCGGGGCGAGGTCGGGCAGGGTGAAGATGGGCTTCACATGGCCCAACGCGGCATCGAACACGCGGCGGGGAATGCCTTGCCGGTGCGCCCGCGGCCATATCTCGCGTCGCAACCAGTCGCGGAATTGCGCGGAGAGGCGCGCCTTTTCGCCGGCGGAAAGCTCCAGCGCCCGCGCCGGCGCCAGCGCCACCAGCAACGCCGCCAACAGCGCCGCCAGCCGCATCATCACAGCTCCACCCCCGGGGCCAGGGCGACGAAGCCGGGGTTCAGGAAACGGCTTTCCTCGTGGCCATAGGTCAGCGGGCCGGAAAGGTCGGGCAGCAGGGTGCGGCCGCCGGCGGCCTCCAGCACCGCCTGGCCGGCGGCGGTGTCCCACTCCATGGTGGGGCCGAAGCGGGGATAGACGTCGCCTTCGCCCTTCACCAGCACGCAGAACTTCCAGGCCGATCCCATGCGCAGTTGTTCGCGCACGCCGCGTTCGGCCAGCCAGGTTTCCGTCCGTTCATCGAGATGCGAGAAGGAAACCACCGCCACTTTCGCCCTGCGGCGTTCGGCGCGGGGCGGGACGTAGGGTCCGAGCGCGGCGGGGTCGAACGGCGCGTGCGGGTCGATTTCGGCCCGCCACAGCCCCGCGCCGGGCGCGCCGGCGAACAGCTCGCTTCGCGCCGGGGCATAGACCGCGCCGGCGACGCTGCGTCCGCGTTCCACCAGCGCGATGTTGGTGGAATAGGAATCGCGCCCGGCGATGAACTCCTTGGTGCCGTCCAGCGGATCGACCAGAAAGAAGCGTTCTCCCGGCGAAACCTCGCGCCCGGCCGCCACCAGCTCCTCGCCGATGACCGGCACGCCGGCGAAGGATTTGGCCAGCTCTTTCTCGATGTAGGCCTCGGCCATGGTATCGGCCTGCGTCACCGGCGATTCGTCCGGCTTCAGGCGCACGTTTATGCCGCCTTCGCGCACATCCTGAATGATGCGGCCGGCGCCGTGCGCCAGGCGCGCCAGCTCGATGACGTGGGTTGGAATATGGTTCGGCATCAGGCTCTCCCTTGCAACCTGTGGCCTGCCATGTATGGAGAAAGGACGGCAGCAATGCAATGATTCGCCCACCTTGCGGGAGAAAGCTCCATGACCGACGACAATCGCCTGTCCGACCTCGGCCTCGCCTCGCTCATCGGCAGCCGCATCTGTCATGACCTCATCTCGCCCGTTGGGGCCATTTCCAACGGGCTGGAGGTGCTGGAAACCAGCGACGACGAGGAGATGCGCAAGGTGGCGCTGGAGCTGATCGGCAATTCGGCGCGGCAGGCGGCGCGCAAGCTGGCCTTCGCGCGGCTGGCCTTCGGCGCGGCGGGGTCGATGGGCGCGGACATTTCGCTGGGCGACGCGCAGGACATCGCGCAGGATCTGCTGGCCGAGGACAAGCGGGTGCGGCTGAACTGGCAGGCGCCGCGCGAAAACCGGCCCAAGGCGCAGGTGAAGCTGTTGATGAACCTGCTGCTGCTGGGCATTTCCTGCATTCCGCGCGGTGGCGAGGTGGCGGTGAAGACCGACGGCGCGGCGCTGGTGGTGGCGGCGAAAGGGCCGCGGGCGGCCTTTCCGGAAAAGAGCGCGCGGGTGCTGACCGGGGAGATGGCGGCCTCGGACGTGGACGCGCACATGATCCAGCCCTATTACACGCTGCTGCTGCTGGAGGAGCTGGGATATGGGCTGGACATCGACCAGGGCGAGGACGAGGTGATCCTGACCGCCGCGCCGTGAGGGGAAGCGGCGGGAAGCCTCCGCGCCAGCGAGGGCGGTCACGAAAAGATCGAGGCCCCGGCGCGGTGTCCGGGGCCTTGCTCGTTTCTGCTGGCGGGAGGGTCAGGCGGAGGCCTTCTGCGGCTCCTCGACCTCTTCCGGCTCGATGTCCTTCAGCATGTAGCCGCGGCCCCACACGGTTTCGATGTAGTCCTTGCCGCCGGAGGCCTGCTTGAGCTTCTTGCGCAGCTTGCAGATGAAGACGTCGATGATCTTCAGCTCCGGCTCGTCGATGCCGTTGTAGAGATAGTTCAGGAACATCTCCTTGGTCAGCGTCGTGCCCTTGCGCAGGGACAGAAGCTCCAGCATCTGGTATTCCTTGCCCGTCAGGTGCACGCGCTGGCCGGCCACGGCGACGGTCTTGGTGTCCAGGTTCACTTCCAGATCGCCGGTCTTGATGATGGACTGCGCGTGGCCCTTGGAGCGGCGCACGATGGCGCGGATGCGCGCGATCAGCTCGTCCTTGTGGAACGGCTTGGTCATGTAGTCGTCGGCGCCGTAGCCCAGACCCTGCACCTTGTGCTCGATGTCGGAAAGGCCCGAAAGGATCAGCACCGGCACGTCCTTCTTGCTCACGCGCAGGGCCTTGAGCACGTCAAAGCCGCTGATGTCCGGCAGGTTCAGATCCAGCAGGATGATGTCGTAATAGTTGTCATAGACCTTCACCAGGTCGATGCCTTCCTCGCCGAGGTCGGTGGTATAGACGTTGAAGCCTTCCGATTTGAGCATGAGTTCGATGCTCTGGGCCGTGGCCGGATCGTCTTCGATCAACAGAACACGCATGTCGAAATTCCCCTGTATTCCCCCACCAGAAGCCGCTGCTTCCTGCTGCCCGCTTCGGATCGGACGAAGCAGGCGTTTCATCTGCTACGCCTGGCACCATCTTCCGCCTGCATGGTTGCGGGTGCCGTTCACGTTCTGACAAGATAAACAGAATTGGTTAACCGAACCCTAAACACTACAGCCGTTGCGCCGGCCGGCGGGGCGGTGCCGTTTCCCGCGTGTGGGACGGCGGCGCACAGGTAGTGGTTTACCTGCCCTTAAGGTGAATGCCGTTAGATGAAACCGGTTCCGGTGAGGTCCCGCCGGCTGGTGGGCGCGCGGCGAATCACCTGTGGCGAGGCTAGGAGATTCGCCCGGAGGCGTCAAAGCGGACGGGAAGGGCGCCGGGGATCAAGGGTTTCGTGTGTTCGTGCCGTGTGTAGGGAGTAGTCATCGTGTCCATTCGTCAGCGTGAATGGGAGGCCCGGCTGCGCCTCCATGCCTTCCAGCTCGAGGAACTGCGGCGCCAGGTGGGCGACATCGAACTGATGATCGCCGATTTCAAACGCAAGCAGCAGGAGCTGGAGATGGCCATTCGAATAGAGGAAGAACAGGCCGGCATCTCCGACCCCAAGGACGTGCGCTATCCTCTTTCAGCCCTGGACATGCGCAAACGCCACGCGAATCTCGGCCGCTCGATCGAGGGGCTGGAGCAGCAGCGCGAGGTGGCCCTGCAACGCGTGGAAGAAGCGGAAGAAGAGCTGGAAAAGGCGCGCGAGGCGGCCCAGCGCGACGGGGTGGAGCTGGCCATGGCGCCGGCGGCGCCGGCCCTGCGGCCGTCCATTTGAAGATCATCCGTAGCGACGCGAAAGCACTTTCACGGGCCGGAGGGCGCTTCTCCGGCCCTTTCCTTTTCCGGCGTTACTTGTTCAGCTCGGCCAGCACCTCGTCCAGCAGTTCTTCCCTGCCGCCGATGCGGAAGTTTTCCGGGTCGATCCAGTCCTCGCCCATCACTTCCGCCGCCATCTCCAGATAGGGCCTGCATTCGTCCAGGGTCTTCAGCGGCCCCACCTTCAGGCCCGCCTCGACGCGGTGATCGCGAATTTCCTCCAGCATGGCGCGGGCCTGTCGCACGGTGCAGCATTTGCCCGTCTGGCCGGACTCGGTTTCAAGGAACTCCGCGCCGGCGTCCAGCGCCTGGCGCGCCGCCTCGCGGATGATGAACTCCTCCTCCAGCGCGCCGGCCTCCAGCGTCGCCTTGATGAACTTGCGACGCGAGGTCATGCGCACGCATTGCTCCACCATGGTGGGCAGGGTGTGCTGGTCGTTGCTCATGAACTGGCGCCAGGGGATGACCATGTTCACCTCCGCCGCGCCTTCGAAAAAGGCGATCTCGGCCTCCGCCGCCACATAGTCCACCTTCGAGCGCCCGCGCGGCCAGTTGGCGACGGTGGAAATGGCGATGGGCGAGCGCTTGCCCAGCACCTCCTTCGCCACCATGACGAATTTCGGCGGAATGCAGACGGCCGCCACCGGGCCGTGCGGCGTGTCCGCCTTCTCGCACAGGCGGCGCACGTCTTCCTCCGTGGTGTCCTGCGCGAGCTGGGTCAGCTCCAGGACTTCCAGCACCTTCGCCGCCAGTTCCTTCCTGTCCTCGAAAGCCACCTCTCCGCCTCCCGTTTCTTGTGCATTCGCATTTCCCGGCCATTCATTGCGACCGCGCGCCGGGACAAGTCAAGCGGTCTCTTCCCGCATGTCGGCAAAGGGAAAAAGGGCATCTTGCGCGGTTTTCACTTGAGGCATGCGCCGCGGTTGCCCATACATCGCGGAACGGGAGGAGGATCATGCCGCATCATCGGCCAGCGCTGTTGCTCGTGAACCTCGGCACCCCGGAGGCGCCGGAGCCGGGGGCGGTGCGGCGATACCTGCGCGAGTTTCTCTCCGACCGGCGCGTGGTGGAGGCGCCGCGCCTGATCTGGTGGCCCATTCTGCACGGCGTCATCCTGCCGTTTCGATCGCGGCGGTCGGCGGAAGCCTATGCGAAGATATGGGATCATGAGGCCGGGTGCTCGCCGCTGCTGGCCATCACGCGGGCGCAGGCGGCGGCGTTGCAGGAGCGGCTGGGGGAGGCGGCGCGGGTGGATTTCGCCATGCGCTATGGCCGCCCGGCCATCGGCGAGCGGCTGGCGGCGCTGATGGAAGCGGGGCACGAGCGCATCGTGGTGTTGCCGCTGTATCCGCAATATTCGGCCACCACCACGGCTTCGGTGGTGGATGCGGTGGCGGCGGCGCTTGGCGGCATGCGGCATCAGCCGGCGGTGCGCATCGGTGCGCCCTATTACGACC
>JALVFB010000147.1 GCA_027030295.1 Hyphomicrobiales bacterium | reverse complement strand
GAATCGGCCAGCAGGCGGGCGGCCTTGCGCGACTTGGACCAGTCCAGTTTCAGCGCCGCGGCGAAGGCTTCCAGGTCTTCCGGCGTGCCTTCCACCACCAGCACGTCGCCCTTGCGGATTTCCGTGCCGTTGCGCACCCGCTCGCGCCGCCCGCGGCGCACCAGCGAGAGCAACCACACCTCCGCCACGCGCGCCTGCTCTTTCAGCTCGCCCCACGATCCGCCGGCAAGAGGCGAATCGCCGCTCACCACCAGTTCGGCGATGTAGGCGTCCGGCGTCTCTGCCGCCGCGCGGCCGGCGCTTCCGCGCACCGGCAGCAGCCGCCAGCCGAGAAAGGCGACGAAGGCCAATCCCGCCAGCGCCACCGGCAGGCCGACGGGAGTGAAATCGAACATCAGGTAGGGCGCACCCAGCGACTGTTCGCGGAACTGGGCGACGACGATATTCGTCGGCGTGCCGATCATGGTCGTCATGCCGCCGAGGATGGTGGCGAAGGACAACGGCATGAGGGTGACGCCCGGATGGCGCTTGGCCCTTTGCGCGGCGGCGATGTCCACCGGCATGAGCATGGCCAGCGCCGCGACGTTGTTCATGAAGGCCGACAGCGCCGCGCCGATGCCGCCCATGACGAGGATATGTTGCCAGACGGGGCGGTTGGCGTCCACCAGGTGGCGGGTGATCATGTCCACCACGCCGGCGCGCTCCAGGCCCTTCGAAACCACCAGCACCAGCGCCACGATGATGACCGCCGGATGCCCGAACCCGGCGAAAGCCTCATGCGCGTCCAGCACGCCCGTCAGCACCGCCAGCATCAGCGCCCCGAAGGCCACGAGATCATAGCGCCAGCGCCCCCACAGGAGCAGCGCCAGCACCCCGCCCATGAGCGCGAAGAGAATGCCCTGTTGCCATGTCATCGGGCGCAGGGATAGCACGGCGGGCGGGATTCGCGAACCGGATGCGCGTCAGGAGCGAGGGGAAAACGCGGCCCGGCCCGGAAAAACGGATGCCGCCGGAGGGGGCTGGGGGGCTCATCGTCTCCGGCGGCGAACCGGCCGGGCCGGGCCGCTGGGGGATACGATCCGCATTGCTGGCGCCCTTTCATGGCCGAAACGGGGAATCTTCTTGCCGGAAATGTGCCGACGCCGCCGCAATTGGTGCTGACGAAAAAGAAGGCCCGGCGCCACTGGATGGGGCCGGGCCTTGCATTTGCCATGTCCTGTCCGCTCAGTCCTCGCTCATGATGCCGAGGATGTTCAGGATGTGGATGAACAGGGTGATGAAGCTGCCATAGAGCACGAAGGCGCCGAAGATGGCCTTCGAGCGCGCCGCCGCCGGCAGATCACCCTCGTAATAGAGCTGCTTGATGGTCTGCGTCTCCCACGCCGTGACGCCGGCGAACACCAGCACCGTGATGATGGAAGTGATCAGGCTCATCAGGGTGCTGTGGATGAACAGCGCGTTGACCACGATGGCGATGAGAATGCCGATGCTGGCCATGAAGAAGAAGCCGGCGAAGCCGGAGAGATCCTTCTTCGTCACGTAGCCCGCCAGCGAGGTGGCGCCAAAGGTGATGGCGGTGATCAGCAGCGCGCGCACCACGGTGTCCGCCTGGTCGGCCCCCAGGAAATAGGCGATCATCGGCGAGATGAGCACGCCCCACAGCGTGGCATAGGCGCCATAGGCCAGCCAGGCGGTGGCGGCGTTGCCCGAAAAGATGATGCGCGGGGCAAACCAGCCCAGCCCCAGCAGAGCGACGAACAGCACCCACTTCATCGGCCCCACGGCCACGGTCATCATCAGCGCCGGGGTCAGCACCATGAACAGGGCGACGATGGCCGTCCACGCCACGCCCAGCGCCATGTAGTTGTAAACCCGCAGCATGTAACTGCGCAGGCCCTCGTCCACCGCCACGCCGGTGGCCGTGCGCCCGCGCGCCAGCACGTTATAATCACGCTCCTGCATCGTTCCTCCTTCTCCGTTGCCGGACTGCCTGCAAGATGATGGGAATGGTCAAACCGTATCGAACACAAGAAATGATAATCGGTCGCAATAGTATGGGCATTCCCGCCCGCCTTTGCAATCCATTGTCGCCCTTTTCCGCTTCATGAACCGTGGAAACGCTTAACGCATTCTAAACGATATTCGCCAAGCCGACATTAAAACATTGCAAGCCATACTCCCGCGACGGTGAACTTTCGTGGGGGAATGGCATCATGAAACGACACACCCGCAGAGATCTGCTCACCGGCCTGCTGGCCTGCCTGCCGGCAACGGCTCTTGCGCAAGGCGGCCTGCATTTCTCGTTCGACATCGGCGCGCGCCGCGCCGGGCGATATGGCGGGCGCCGGGTGGTGGCCTGGCGCGGCCCGGAAAGGCCCGGCACCATCGTCATCATCACCGCCGAACGCGCGTTGTATCACATCCTGCCCGGCGGCAAGGCCGTGCGTTACGGCGTCGGCGTGGGGCGCGCGGGTTTTCAGTGGTCGGGCGTGGCCTATGTGGGGCGCAAGGCCATCTGGCCGGACTGGCGCCCCCCGAAGGAAATGATCCGGCGCGAGCTGGCGCAATATGGCCGCCGCCTGCCGGACGTGATGGAAGGCGGCATCCGCAATCCGCTGGGCGCGCGCGCCATGTATCTTTACCGCAATGGCCGCGACACCATGTATCGCATCCACGGCACCAACGCCCCGCAGACCATCGGCGGCGCCGTTTCTTCGGGCTGCATCCGCATGCTGAACGAGGAAATCATCGAGCTTTTCGACAAGGTTCCGATAGGCACGAAAGTGATCGTGCGTTGATCGCGGCATTGACCTCTCGCCCGAAATGGTGAAAACCGCTACCATTGGTGTCCGTCACCGGTGGTGGCGGTTTTTCGTGTTCCGTCTTCGACGGCAACAGGGGGCATGCGGGCGAGACCATGAGCGACGAGAAGAACAAACCCGGCAAGAGCGGCGCGGCGAAACCGCCGGTCATCGACGTGAAGGCGAAGAAGGTGGGCGAGGAGAAGACGGATAAGGCGGACAAGCTCGCCGCCGATGCGAAAGCGCCGAAACCCGAAAAGGCCGCTCCCGACGCCGCCCGGGACAAGGCCGGCGACAAGAAGTCGGAAGGAGACGGGAAAAAATCCGCTCCAAAGGCCGAAGATACGGCTGCCAAAAAGGATGCCCCGGAGTCCGCTCCGAAGCCCGAACCCGCCAAGCCCCGCAAGAAGGGTGGCGGCTGGTTCTGGAAGGGGCTGTTCGGCCTGTTGCTGCTGGGCGGCGCCGCCGGCGGCGGCGCCTGGCTCTATCAGCAATATGGCCCGGAGAAGAAACTCGCCGCCGTGCAGGCCCGCCTCGCCGCGCTGGAACGGAAAGCGGCGGGCGCCGATTTGAAGGCGCTGGCGCAACGCATCGACGCGCTGGAAACGGCGCAGCGCAAGATCGCCTCGCAGGTGGACAAGCTGGCCACCCTCGGCGCCCTGCCCCAGAAAGTCGCGACGCTCGAAAAGCGCATCGGCGCCGCCGAAGCCCTGCGACAACAGGTGCGGGCCAACGCCGAGGCCGTGCAACGGCTCAACGACGCGCTGGCGAAAACGCAGGAGCAACTGACCACGCTGAAGGAGGGCATCGCGCAGATGGCGCAACCTTCCGCCGGTGTCGCCAACGCAATGGGCGCGCAGGCCCCGGCCAACGCCGCCGCCCCGGCCGCCGCCCTGCTGGCGCTGAAACTCTCGCTCAAGGAAACGCAGCAGAAGCTGGCCGACCTGGCGCGCCAGCTCTCCGAGGTGCGCAAGGCCGCCGATCCGGCCCGCATGGAAATGCTGGAGGGCCGCCTGAAGAAGCATGAAGAAGCCCTGCTGCGCCTGCGCTCGGAGCTGCAGGAAAACATCGACAAGGCCATGCAACGGGCCTTGCGGGCGGAAAAGGCGGCGCGGGCCGCCGGCGCCGCGGTGGCCGACCTGAAGGCTCATCCGCCCACGCCCGAGATCGCTCCGCCACCGGCGGCCATGGCCTATGCGGCGCTGCGTGAAAAGGCGAAGGCCGGCAAGCCTTTCGCCGAGGAGCTGAAAAAGCTCGCCGCCCTGCTGCCCGGCGCCAGGCCGCTGGATGCGCTGGCCCCATATGCCGAAACCGGCGCGCCCACCGCCGCGGCGCTGTCCCGCCTGCTGGATGAAGCCATCGCACGGATGCAGCAGCAGGCTTCCGCGGCCTCCGGGTCCGGAAAGAACGGTGGCGTGCTGGGGGCGCTGAAGCAGCGTCTGTCGAAGGTGGTGAAGGTGCGCCGCGCCGGCGAGGTGGACTGGCCGGCGCTGGCCCGACGGATGCGCGACGAATTGGCGAAGGGCGGCGTCGGCGCGGCGCTGGCGGCCATGCCCGAGCGCGCCGGCAAGCTGCCGCAGCCGCTGGCCGCCTGGGTCAGCAAGGCCCGCGCCCGCCAGCGGGTGGATGCGGCGCTGGACGCCCTGGCCGATCTGGTGTTGCGGCAGGCGCGCGGCAAGTGAACGAGCGGGACGTGAACGGAAACATGAACGGCACATCCTGACGGGGGCGGAAGACTTATCATGTGGCGATTGATATTCTGGTTCGTGGTGGTCATGGCGCTGGCCTGGGGGCTGACCTGGCTGGCCAGCCATCCCGGACACATCACCATCGACTGGTTCGGCTGGCACATCGAGAACATGCCGGTGGCGCTGGCGCTGGCGGCCCTGCTGGTGTTCCTGCTGCTGGCCTGGGTGGTCTTGCGCCTGTTGCGCTGGATCGTCGGCGCGCCGTTCGCCATCACCGACCTGTTCCGCCGCAACCGCCGCCGCAAGGCGTTGCAGGAGCTCACCGGCGGCTTCACCGCGCTGCTGGCCGGAGACGCCGCAAGCGCCGGCAGGGCCGCGCGCAAGGCGGTGCGCCTGGCCCCCGACGAACCCATGGCGCGGCTGCTGGAGGCCCATTCGGCCCTGGCCGCCGGCGATGCCCGCGCCGCCCAGCACTATCTGGCCCGCCTGCGCAAGGACCCGCAGATGGAGCCGGCGGCGCTGCACGGCCTGTTCGAACTGGCGCAGAAGGAGGGCAACACCGACGCCGCCCGCGCCGTGGCCGAGGTCGCCCTGCGAAAATATCCCAACCTCGCCTGGGCGGCGGAGGCGGTGCTGAAATTCGCCGCCCTTTCCGGCGACTGGCCGCGGGTGCGCGCGCTGCTCGCCCGCATGCGCAAGGCCAAACTCATCGACAAGACGGAAGAAAAGCGCAAGCAGGCCGTGGCATACACGGCCGAGGCCCAGGCACTGGAAGAACGGGATCCGGCGCGCGCCACGCAGCTCGCCCTGCAGGCGCACAAGCTCGATCCGGCGCTCATTCCCGCCGCCGTTATCGCCGGGCGCCTGCTGGCCGCCCAGGGCAAGGTGCGCAAGGCGGCGAAGGTGCTGGAAAAGACCTGGAAGCTGTCGCCGCATCCGGACATCGCCGAGGTCTATGCCCACTTGCGCCACGGCGATTCGCCGGCCGACCGCCTCGTCCGGGTGCGCCAATTGCTGAGGAAAGCCTCCGGCGGCGAGGAAGGCGCGGTGGCCCTGGCCCGCGCCGCCATCGACGCGCACGACTGGGACACCGCGCTTGGCGCGCTGCGCCCATGGCTGAACGAAAACCCCTCCGCCCGCATCTTCCTGCTGATGGCGGAGCTGGAAGAGGCCCGCAGCGGCGACATCGGCCGCGTGCGCGAATGGCTGCGCCGCGCCCGCATGGCCCGGCCCGATCCGGCCTGGGTGGCCGATGCTGTCGTCTCGCCGGTGTGGCTGCCGGTGTCGCCCGCCGGCGCGCTTGGCGCTTTCGCCTGGCGCGAACCGCCCGCCTCGCCGGGCACGGCCCTGCTCAGCGAGCCGGTGCCGGAGGAATGGTTGCAGCCGCCCGCTGCGGAGCAAACGCCGGAGCCGCTGCCGGCGGCGGCGGAAATCGTCGAGCCGGAGACACCGGCGGAAGCCGATGCGCCGCAGGCGACCTCCAACGACCTGCTGGCGGAAGAAGCGCCCGCAACGCCGGCGCCCCCCGACCGGCAACGGGAGCCGGCCGCACCGCCCATTGTGGAAAATCCCGCCCCCATGGCGCCGCGCCAGCCGGCCGCGGACGCGCCCGCCACCCGGCCGCAAGGCCCCGTGGCGGAAGCCGTGACGGAGGTGCCGGAAGAAACCGGCCCCCGTCCGCCGCTGCCGGACGACCCCGGCCTGCCGCCCAAAAAGGGCTGAGGGTGGCTGAGAGACGGTCCGAAAGCGCATTTTTTGCTGGCACAAACCGCCCGGCCTGCGCTATAAGGCGCGCCATCACGCGGCAATGGCATGCAACCCTGCCGGAGGAGCGCCTCCGGCATCAACGTTCATGGAGCTGGAATCATGGCCGTTCCGAAGAAAAAGGTCACGCGCTCGCGCATCGGCAAGCGCCGGGGCGGGCACCGCAAGGAAACCGTCACCTGGGTGGAAGACAAGAACACCGGCGAGCTGCGCCGGCCGCATCACATCGACCTGAAGACCGGCATGTATCGCGGCCGCCAGGTGCTGCCGCCGAAGGACGAATACTGATCCGGTTCACCACCGCACCATGAAATCGCGCCGACGCTCCGTCGGCGCGTTTTGTCGTGCGCGTTTTTCCCATCAGGAGCCGGACAAGTCCGCCACCGCATCCGCAGCCTCTTCCCGCTGCGCGCGGATGACCTGATACAGCCGCCCCATGGCCTGCTTCACGCCCTCGCCGGTGGCGGCCGACAGCAGCAGCGGGGCGACGCCGGTGCGTTCGCGGAAGTCATCGGCCACCATCCGGCGGGTTTCCTCGTCGATGAGGTCGATCTTGGACAGCGCCACCAGCTCCGGCTTCTCCGCCAGCCGCCCGTCGGCGTAGTTCTCCAGCTCCCCGCGCACGATGCGATACGCCGCCACCGGATCCTCGTGCGTGATGTCGATGAGATGCAGCAACACGCCGGCGCGCTCCACGTGGCCGAGGAAACGATCGCCCAGCCCCCTGCCCTCGTGCGCCCCCTCGATCAGCCCCGGAATGTCCGCCAGCACGAAGCTTTCGCCGGGGCCGAGGGAAACCACCCCCAGCGTCGGATGCAGCGTCGTGAACGGATAATCCGCCACCTTCGGCTTCGCGGCCGAGACGGCGGACAGCAACGTGGACTTGCCGGCGTTGGGCAGGCCGACGAGGCCGGCATCGGCCATCAGCTTAAGCCGCAGCCAGATCCAGCGCTCCTCGCCCGGCTGGCCGGGGTTGGCGTGGCGCGGCGCCTGGTTGGTGGACGACTTGAATCGCGCGTTGCCGAAGCCGCCGTTGCCCCCCTTCAAGAGCAGCACGCGCTGGCCCGGCTCCGTGAGGTCGGCCAGCACCGTCCGCTTGTCTTCGTCCAGCACCTGCGTGCCCACGGGCACTTTCAGCACCACGTCCGCACCCTTGCGGCCGGTGCGGTTCTTGCCCATGCCGTGCATGCCCTTGCCGGCCTTGAAATGCTGCTGATAGCGGTAGTCGATGAGGGTGTTCAGGCCGTCCGTGGCCTCCACCCACACGTCACCGCCGCGGCCGCCGTCGCCACCATCCGGCCCGCCGAATTCGACGTATTTTTCGCGCCGGAAGCTGACGCAACCCGCGCCACCGTCGCCGGAGCGGACATAAACCTTCGCCTGGTCGAGGAATTTCATGGCTCATCCCTGCGCCGTTTTCAGGCGCCCATTCCACACTATACGACACAGCGCCGTTATCTTTCTCGTCACCCCGGCGAAAGCCGGGGTCTCGTGCCGCAAACTCATGCGTTTGTGGCTGGAGATGCCGGCTTTCGCCGGCATGACGGAGAAGATTTCCAACCATGTCGTGTAGTGTGCGCCCATTCATTATCCGTTCCGCAAATGTAGAGATTTGCACGTGAAAGTGAAGACTGTTGCCGCTGACCAAAATGTTCCTTTAGCAGATTTGTTTGAGAGAAGCGTCAATGGCGATATTTCGCCATTGGCGCTTCATTGCCATTCTTCCGGCAGCCGGCGCCTGTCAAGGGCGCCTTCGGCGCCGCGAAGCGGGCTTGCCCCTTGACAGGCGCCGGCTGCCGGAAAACTCCGGTCACCCACACGTCGAGTGATCACAGGACAGGCACTGGGCGCAGCCTTCCGTATGCACCAGCGTCGGCTCGCCACAGGCCGGACAGGTCTCGGCCAGCCGCTCCGGGCGCGGTTTGGGCGGCGGCAGGGTGCAGGCCACGGCATCGCAGCCATCGCCGGAAAGGTCGGTTTCCGGCAGCGGCTCCTCCATGGCCTCGTCCGCCGCCGGTTTCCGCGCCGCTTCGTCCACCGGCTGCAACACCGCGCCGGTCACCGGATTGGGCCGATAGGTGGTCACGCCCTTCAGCCCCGCCTTCCAGGCCTCCGCATAAACCTCGCGGAAATCCTCGAAGGAAATGTCCTCCGGCAGATTGATGGTCTTGGAAATGGCCGAATCCACGTGCTCTTGCAGCGCCGCCTGCATGCGCAGGTGATCACGCCAGGAGAGATCCTCCACCGTCACGAAGGCCTCCGGCAGCGGCGCATCGCCATGCAGCTTCCGCCACAGACGCACCGCGTAGTCCTCCAGCAGCTCTTCCTTCGCCGACCCGTCCGGCAGCCGCAGCCGCCGCACATATTCCAGCGCGAAGATCGGCTCGATTCCCGACGAGACATTGCCCGCCAGCAGCGAGATGGTGCCCGTCGGCGCGATGGAGGTGAGCAGCGCGTTGCGGATGCCATGTTTTCCAATTTGCGCCTTCAGCTCTTCCGGCAATTTCGCCGCGTGGCCGCAAGATGCATAGCGCTCCGCGTCGAACAACGGAAACGGCCCCTTCTCCCGCGCCAGCTCCACGCTCGCCTCATAGGCCGCGCGCTCGATGCAGGCCATCCAGCCCTTCGCCGTTTGCGCCGCCTCCTCCGAGCCATAGCGCAGGCCCAGCATGGCCAGCGCATCCGCCAGCCCCGTGATGCCCAGCCCCATGCGCCGCTTGGCATGCGCCTCGGCTCGCTGCGCCTGAAGCGGGTAACGCGAGACGGTAATGGCATCGTCCAGCAGCCGCACCGCCACCCGCACGACCTTGCACAGCTCCTCCTCGTTCAGCCGCGCATCCGGCGCGAAGGGCCGCTTCACGAACCGCGTCAGGTTCACCGACCCCAGCAGACACGAGCCATGCGGCGGCAGCGGCTGTTCACCGCAGGGGTTCGTGGCGTGGATGTGTTCCAGCCACCACAGATTGTTCTCGCGGTTGATGGTGTCGACGAAGATGACGCCCGGCTCCGCGTGATCATGGGTGGAGCGCATGATGGCGTCCCACAGGTCGCGGGCCTTCACGCGCCGCACTTCCTTCCCGTTGAACGTCAGCGACCAGTCGGCATCGGCCTGAACCGCCTTCATGAAGGCGTCCGTCACCAGCACCGACATGTTGAAATTGGTCAGCCGGCCCGGCTTGCGCTTGGCGTGGATGAATTCCTCGAGGTCCGGATGGTCGCAGGCCAGCACGCCCATCATCGCCCCGCGCCGCGCGCCGGCGGCCATGATGGTCCTGCACATGGCGTCCCACACGTCCATGAAGGCCACCGGCCCGGCGGCGGTGGCGTCCAGCTTCTCGATGATGGCGCCCTTCGGCCGGATGGTGGAAAAGTCCACGCCGATGCCGCCGCCGGCCTCCATGGTCAGCGCCGATTCCTTCAGCACCTCGAAGATGCCGGCGACGGTGTCCTCGATGTCGCCCATCACGAAGCAGTTGAAGAGCGTCACGTCGCGCTTCGTGCCCGCACCCGCGATGATGCGCCCGCCGGGCAGGAAGCGGAAATCGCGCAGAATGTCATGGAAGGCTTCCGCCCAGCGCGCACGCGCGTTTTCCGGCTCCGCCGCCGCGATGGCCTCGGCCACGCGCCGCCAGGTGTCCTCGATGGTGCGGTCGATGATGGTGCCGTCGGCCAGCCGGTAGCGATACTTGATGTCCCAGATCTCGCGGGCAATGCCGGCGAAGGCGAACGGCTCCGCGCGCTTGTCCATGAACTCGTCCGTTTTTTCGCCCCTGCAGATTTCGGATATGGATTGAAATATGGGATTTATCCAGGAGAAGCGCCAATGGCGATTTGTCGCCGTTTGCGGCGGCTTGCTCTACTCCGCCAGTAACCCGCGCTTCCGCAACTGCGCCACGCCTTCCCCCACCAGCTCCCGCGTGGCCGGCTCGATGGAATCTTGCAGCCGCTTCATGAACTCCTTGCGCGGCAGCCCCGGCTCGATGGGCGGCAGGAAGCGCACGGTGATGGTGCCGGGCCAGCGCCAGAAGGTGCGCCTGGGCCAGAACACGCCGGCGTTCAGCGCAAACGGCACGCATTTCACGCCCAGCCTCGAATAAAGCGCCGCAACGCCGGGCTTGTAGTCCGGCGCGGCGTATACGGCCATGCGATGCCCTTCGGGAAAGATGATGATCTGCCGTCCTTCCGCGATGGCTTCCTCGCCCTGGCGGATGAGGTCCTTCAGCGCCTTCGACCCGGCCTCGCGCTTGACCAGGATATGCTTGAACTTGCGGATGAACCAGCCCACCAGCGGGATGCGCGCCAGCTCCTTCTTCAGCACGATGGCCGGATCGGGAAACAGGTGGAACAGCGCGAACGTCTCCCAGAACGACTGATGCTTGCCGGCCACCAGCGCCGCCTCGCGCGGGATATGTTCAGCGCCTTCCACCCGCATCTCGATGCCGCCGAGATGCCGGCACATGCCGATGAATGCGCGCGACCACCAGCGCAATGCCCCCATGGCATATCGGCGCGGCAGGAACAGGTAGAAGAAGCCGCCGATCATCACCAGCGGATAGGAGACGTAAAACGCCACATTAAGCGCCATGGAGCGCAGCACGATGGCGGGCGTCAGCCGCCGGCGGATGTCGGCCCGTGCGGGCATGAGCGCCTCAGTCCTCGAACGGATCCTTCACCAGGATGGTGTCCTCGCGCTCCGGCGAGGTGGAAACCAGCGTGACCGGACACTCGATGAGCTCCTCGATATGTCGAATATACTTCACCGCCTGCGCCGGCAGGTCGTTCCACGAACGCGCGCCATAGGTGCTCTCCTTCCAGCCCGGCATGGTCTCGTAGATGGGCTTCACCCGCTCCTGCGCGCCCTGCCCTGCCGGCAGGCGGTCGATGCGCTCGCCGTCCAGCTCGTAGCCCACGCACACCTTCACCTCGTCGAAGCCATCCAGCACGTCCAGCTTGGTCAGCGCGATGCCGTCCATTCCGGAAACCTTCACCGCTTGCCGCACCAGCACCGCGTCGAACCAGCCGCAGCGGCGCGCCCGGCCGGTGACGGTGCCGAACTCGTGCCCGCGCTCGGCGATGGTCCTGCCCACCTCATCGAACAGTTCGGTGGGGAATGGCCCGGCACCGACGCGGGTGGTGTAGGCCTTCGCTATTCCCAGCACGAACTCCAGCGTCGAAGGCCCGACGCCCGACCCGGTGGCGGCGTTGCCGGCCACGGTGTTGGAGCTGGTGACGAACGGATAGGTGCCGTGGTCGATGTCGAGATACGTGCCCTGGGCGCCCTCGAACA
>JALVFB010000146.1 GCA_027030295.1 Hyphomicrobiales bacterium | reverse complement strand
CCCTACCAGGGGGAGGTTGATTGACGCAAAACACCTACCTCCAGCCTTGACGTCATCCCCGCTTGCGGAAGGTGAGGTAGGTGGGGATGCGGCCCTCGCGGATGGCCTTGGCCTCGTAGCGGGTGCCGGGCCAGCCGGCGGGCGGCGTGCGCCAGTCGGCGGGGCGCTCGGCCAGCCACTCGAAGCCGCCGTGCGCGCGCACCTGCGCCAGCGTCCAGCGCACATAGTCGGCGATGTCGCTGGCGAAGAGGAATTCGCCGCCAGGCTTCAGCAGCCGGTGCAACTGCGCCAGGTTCTCCGGGTTCACGAAGCGGCGCTTGTGATGGCGCTTCTTCGGCCACGGGTCGGGATAGAGCAGCCACACCGCGTCCAGCGTCGCATCACCCAGCTTTGGCAGCAGCAGGCGCGCGTCCTCGTCCCAGACGCGAATGTTGCGCAGGCCCTGCTCGTCGATGGCGCTCAGCAGTTTGGCCACGCCGTTGACGAACGGCTCGGCGCCGATGAAGCCCCAGTCCGGATGCGCCGCCGCCCGCGCCGCCAGGTGCTCGCCACCGCCAAAGCCGATCTCCAGCACCAGCCGCCGCGGCGGCGGATCGAACAGGCGGACCGGATCGCCCAAGGCATCCTCCGCCACCGCGCGCAGGGAGAGATGCGGCAGCAGCTCCTCCAGCAGCCGCTGCTGGCGTGGCTTAAGCGGACGCGACTTGCGCCGTCCGAAGAAGCGCGGGTGTGTGTCAGGCGTCATCGTCGGCGAACGGCACGTCCACGATACCAGCCATCTTCGCCGAATCGGGCAGCTGGTGGTAGGCATCATGCAGGGCGTTCTGCAGCCCTTCCTCCACCACCGGATGATAGAAGGGCATGGCGATGAGATCCGCCACCGTGAGGCCCCGTTCCATGGCCCAGGCCAGCTCGTGCGCGATGTGCTCGGCGCGCGGCATGCACATCTCCGCGCCGAGGATCAGCCCGTCCTCCATGCGCGCGTAGATGTGCAGCACGCCCCTGTTTTCCTGCATCACGCGGGCGCGCGCCTGGGTGGAGAAATCGCGCTCGCCGACGATGAAGCCCTCGTCCTCGCCCAGGGTGGCGTCCAGATGGGCGAAGGTCTGGCCGACCATGGCGATGTTCGGATCGGAGAAGACGATGGCCAGCGGCACTTTTCGCCTGAACTTCCGGACCTTCTCGCCTTTCGCCAGCGCCGCGGCGTTGAAGCCTGCGATGCGGCCGTCGTCGGCCGCCTCGTGCAGGATCTGGCGGTGGCCGTCGGCGTCGCCGGCGATGAAGAAATGCGTCTCGCCGATGCGCTGCGTGGCCGTGTCGAAGGCGGGCACGCCGCGCTCGTTTACCTCGATGCCGGCGGCGGCAAGGTTCAGGCCGTCGAGATTGGGCTTGCGGCCCAGCGCCACCAGCACCTTGTCCACCACCTTCTCGTTGTCGCCCGCCTTCACGCGGATGCGCCCGTCCCCGGCCTCCTCCAGTTCCGCCGGCGCCCCCAGCCAGATGGGAAACTCCTCGCGGAACAGGGAGATGGCGGGATAGCTCACGCCGTCGTCGGTGAGTCCGGCGATGGTGTCGGCCATGTCCACGCCCACCACGTCCACCCCCAGCCGCGAGATGGCCTGGCCCATCTCCAGCCCGATGACGCCCATGCCCAGCACGGCAATGCTCTCGGGCAGGTCTTCCTGCTCGAACAGGTTTTCCGTGGTCAGGATGCGCTCGCCGAATTGCTCTTGCCAGGCGGCGGGCACCACCGGTTTCGAGCCGGTGGCGATGATGAAGGCTTTCGCCTCGATGCGCTCGTCGTTCACCTCCACCGCGTTCGGCGCCACGAACCGCGCGGCGCCGCGAATGAGCTTGCCGTGGCTTTCCAGCTTCTCGGCCTTGCCGGCGGGGCCGGAGGCGAAGCCGTCGCGCATCTTGCGCACGTGGGCCAGCACCTCGGGGATGCTCACGCGCAGGGCTTCCGCGCCATGAATGCCTTCGCGGGCGAAGGCGTGCCGGGCGCGGAAAATGTCGTCCGCGGCCTGGATGAGCACCTTCGAGGGCATGCAGCCCACCCGGGCGCAGGTGGTGCCCAGCGGGCCGGGATCGATGATGAGAAAGTCCTTCGTCTTGCGCGAAACCTGTCCGGTGGCATACAGCCCCGCCGAACCGGCGCCCAGAATGCACACGTCCACCTTGCGCGTCATGGTGCGACAACTCCCCTCTTGCCGGCGCATCTCGCCGAAAAATCCTGATCTCTGGCGTTGGACTTGCGTCCCGCCTGCCCTATATGGGTTTCAGGGTCGCAAGGACTGTTAGCACAAGGAAAACCGATTCCCTAGCGGGGAGATCAAATCATCATGAGCGATGCCATTCAGATCGTCTGCGCCGCCTGTGGGGCGGTGAACCGCATTCCCGCCGACAAGCCGGCGAAGGAGGCCAGGTGCGGCCGCTGCGGCGCGAAGCTGTTCACCGGCAAGCCGGTGGAGCTGAACGACGCCATTTTCCAGAAATATGTCACCCGCACCAGCATCCCGGTGGTGGTGGACTTCTGGGCCGAATGGTGCGGGCCGTGCAAGATGATGGCGCCGGAGTTCGCCAGGGCGGCGGAAGAGCTGGAGCCGCAGGTGAAGTTCGCCAAGCTGGACACCGAGCGCAACCAGATGACGGCCATGCAGTTCGGCATCCGCTCCATCCCGACGCTGATGATCTTCCGCGAGGGCAAGGTCATCGCCCAGCAGGCGGGGGCCATGCCGGCGTCGCAGATCGTGCAGTGGGTGAAGAGCAGTATCTGATGAATGGGCCGATCGACAGAGCCGAATACGAGCGGCGCATCCGTGCGGCGGCCGAACGCGCGCTGAAGGAGGCCGAGGAACGGCGCCGCAAGGCGCAAGGCCGGCAGGAGAAGCGCCCGCGCGAGATCGGCGGGCCGGAAGGGCCGGAGCCGACGCGCTACGGCGACTGGGAGCGCAACGGCATCGTGTCCGACTTCTGAACAATGACCGCGCGGAGCGCGCCACGAACGGGAAGGAACAGAACGATGAGCAACGGGGCAGACGGCAAGGGCAACATGAGCTTTTCCATGGGCGGCAGCCTGGGCGGCGGCAATTCCGCCGCAGGCGGCATGGGCGCGGGTGGCGCCGGCGCGCCCGGCGGCGCGGATGGCGCGCAGCCGCCGAAAGGCCCGGTCATCAAGGATTCCGACACGCAGCATTTCATCGAGGACGTGATCGAGGCCTCGCGTGAAGTACCGGTGCTGGTGGATTTCTGGGCCAC
>JALVFB010000145.1 GCA_027030295.1 Hyphomicrobiales bacterium | reverse complement strand
CTTCGACACCTTCATCGACAGTTCCTGGTATTACGCCCGCTTCTGCTCGCCGCGGGCGGAGGAACCGGTGGATCTCGACAAGGCGAAATACTGGATGCCGGTCGATCAGTATATCGGCGGCATCGAACACGCCATCCTGCATCTGCTCTATTCGCGCTTCTTCGCCCGCGCCATGAAGGACACCGGGCATCTGCACCTGAAGGAGCCCTTCGCCGCCCTGTTCACGCAAGGCATGGTGGTGCACGAAACCTACAA
The DNA here is from genome assembly GCA_027030295.1 of Hyphomicrobiales bacterium. Classification (GTDB taxonomy): domain Bacteria; phylum Pseudomonadota; class Alphaproteobacteria; order Rhizobiales; family Aestuariivirgaceae; genus Thermopetrobacter. The sequence goes on along the minus strand of JALVFB010000145.1, from coordinate 11,378 downwards.
GACCGAGTCGGGCGCATGGGTGGAGCCGGCGCTGGTGGAACGCCGCGCGGATGGGCTTTTTCACCGCGAGACGGGCGAGAAGGTCATCGCCGGGCCGGTGGAGAAGATGTCGAAGTCGAAGAAGAACGTCATCGACCCGGAGGCCATCGTCGCGCAATACGGCGCCGACACCGCGCGCTGGTTCATCCTTTCCGACAGCCCGCCGGAGCGCGACATCGAGTGGACGGAAGCGGGCGTGGAGGGCGCGGCGCGCTTCGTGCAGCGCGTCTGGCGCATGATCGACGACATCGCGAGCATCGCGGCGCCGGCGGACATTTCTGCCGAAGTCGGCCCGGACGCGCTGGCGCTCAGGCAGGCGGCGCACCGGGCGCTGGCGGAGGTGACGAAGGATATCGAAGCCTTGCGCTTCAATCGCGCCATCGCCCGCATTCACGAGCTGGTGAACGCCATGGGCGAGGCGCAGCGCAAGGCCGGTGACGCGCCAGCGCCGGACATGGCCTTTGCCCTCGGGGAGGCGGCGGAACTGCTGGTGCGGATGTTCGCGCCGATGATGCCGCACCTGGCGGAGGAATGCTGGCAGCGGCTGGGGCATGAAGGACTGCTGGCGCAGGCCCCCTGGCCAGAACCGGAACCGGCGCTGCTGAAGCAGGACACGGTGAAGATGGCGGTGCAGGTGAACGGCAAGCGCCGCGCCGAGATCGAGGTGGCGAAGGATGCACCGCGCGAGGAGATCGAGAAGCTGGCGCTGGAACAGGAGGCGGTGCAACGCGCCATTGGCGGCAAGCCGGTAAGGCGTGTTATCGTGGTACCGGGAAGAATCGTGAATATCGTTGTCTGACGCCGGACGACGGGGAGTGGAGCATGAAAAACAACCTGGCGGTGGGACTGGTCGCGGGCATGGCGCTGCTGCTGGCGGGATGCGGTTTTTCGCCAATGTATGGCGGCAACGGCGATACCGGCGCCATCAACCCGGCCGCCGACCTGAGCAACTTCGATGTGGAAATCACGCCGGAACGCACCGCACAACTGGTCCGCAACGAGCTGTTGCGCAATGTCCCGCCGGCCTCCCTGGGCAACGCCCCCTATGTCCTGAAACTTTCCGCCAAGATGGAAGAACGCAACCTGTTGACCACCTCCGGTGCCCGGTTGCGTCAGATGCAGTTGCGATTGTCGGCCGACTACTCCCTCCTTGCCAGAAACGGGAAAAAGCCGTTGACCACGGGAAAAACCTTTGCCTATGCGGCCTATGCCGTAACCCGTGAGCACCTGGCCAGCGAACATGCGCGCATGCAGGCCGAAAAAGCCGTGGCCCGCAAGGTGGCCGAAGACATCCGGCGGCGCCTGGCGATATTCTTTGCCCAACAACGAGGCCGGTAGGCGACATGGTGCTGATTCGCAAGCCACAACAGCAGGGGTTCATGGCCGGCCTGGCGCAGGCGGAAGACGTGCTTGGCCTGCTCGTTTTCGGCACCGACGCCGGCGGCGTGCGCGAGGCCGCCAATCACGCCACCCGTGCGGTTCTGGGCGCGAGGGCCGACGACCCGTTGTCCGTGGTGCAGCTGGACGAGGATGTCCTGAAAGACGATCCTGGCCGATTGCTGGACGAGATGCAGTCCATCGCCATGTTCGGCGGCAGGCGGGTCATCCGGGTGCGCAACGCCGGCGGCGCCTTTCGCGAGGCCATGAAGGGCGCGCTGCATCTTGAGCGGGCGGAAGCGCTGGTGGTGGCCGAGGCCCCGGGGGTGAAGAAGGATTCGGCGCTGGCGCGCCTGTTCGAAAGAGAACAACGGCTGGCCGCCTTGCCGGTCTATGCCGACGAGGCCGGCGACCTGCACCGGCTCATCGAGGAAACACTGGCCGCCCATGGCCTTGCGGTGGATCGCGACGCCCGGCAGGCGCTGGCCGACCTGCTGGGCGCGGATCGCATGGCCTCGCGCAACGAGCTGGAAAAGCTGGCGCTGTATTGCCGCGGCCGGGAACGGGTGCGGCTGCAAGACGTGCGGGCGGTGTGCAGCGATGTTTCCGCCCACATGATGCCGGAAATGCTCGATGCCTTCTTCGCCGGAAACATGATGGAAGGTCTGCGCCTGTTTGCCGCCCTGCTGGCGGAGGGCGCCCCGGCGGCGGCGATGTTGCAGGCGGCGGCCAATCACGTGGCGCGCCTGAAGGAGCTGGCCGCCGCCATGGCCCAGGGCATGAGCGCCGAGCAGGCCGTGGCGCGCGCCCGGCCGCCCATCTTCTTTCGGCGGCGGCCGGTGATGCAGCGACAGTTGCGGATCTGGAACATGGACGCGCTGGCACGGGCGGATGAGAGCATCTGGCAGGCCATGCATCAGGCGCGACACATGCCGGAATTGCAGGATGCGCTGGCGGAGCGTTGTTTCATGTCCCTGGCCATGCAGTCCGCCCGTCGCCACGCTGCCTGAGCGAGGGATGGTCATGATCCTGCCGCACTGCTCTGGCTGAGCGAAACAGGAATGGAAACTGGGGGGAATGGCATGCGCAAGATGGCATTGGGGCTGGTGCTGGCCGGCGTGCTTGTGAATGGACAGGCGCTGGCGCAAGAGCCGCAGGAAGCTGGCAAGTTCGGCGACTGGACGGCTTATCATTACAAGACGAAAAAAGGGCCGGTTTGCTACATCGTGTCCCAGCCCGTGAAGTCGGAGCTCTCGCGCAAGAATGCCAAACGCGATCCGGCCTATTTCCTCATCACCCACCGTCCCGGCGACAAGGTGCGGGCGGAGGTGAGCGCGCTGATGGGCTATCCCCTCAAACCCCAGTCCATGCCGACGGTGGACATCGATGGCCGCAAGTTCACCCTGTTCGCCGTGGGCGATGGCGCCTGGGCGGAAAGCCCCGCCGCCGACCGGCGCATCGTCGCCGCCATGAAGAAGGGCCGCTCCATGGTCGTGCGCGGCATTTCCCGCCGCGGCACCACGTCCACCGATACCTATTCGCTGAAAGGCGTGACCGCGGCGCTGCAGAAGATCGACGCTCTGTGCGGCTACGCCAAATGATGCCAATCTGCGCAATGTCTGATACCGTTATGCATAAAGAACCACCCACCGCCCCGCAGGCGCGGGCGCCCATCACCGCCCACATGTGCCCTTCGACGTGACCGAGCCGCTTTCCGCCCGTGCCAGATACGGGGCCAGTGCGGCGCGCAACGCCTCCGGCTCCACCGGCTTGCGCAAGAAACCATCCATGCCCGCGGCCAGACAACGGCCGCGTTCTTCCGCGCCGCCGCCCGAAAGCGCCAGGATGGGCATGCGAGAGGCGGCGCGGTCTGCTTCCAGCCGGCGAATGGCCTGCGCGGCCTCGATCCCGTCCAGGTCCGGCATGTGCACGTCCACCAGCGCGCAGACGGGGCGCTCCCGTTCCGGCCGCTCCAGCATCCCTTCCACCATGCGCACCAGCGCGACGCCGTCGGCCACATGCGCCACCCGGCAGCCCATGCGTTCCAGCAGGGCCCGCGCCACTTTCGCGCTCACCGGATCATCCTCCGCCAGCACCACCAGCGGCCGCGTTTCCTGCGCCGCCGAGCGGGCGGAGCGAGCCAGTGCGCGCAGACGTCGCACGGAGTGTTCGGCCATCCGCTCCAGCGCCTCGCCGGACAACAGCTTCAGGAAAGTCCGTCGCCGCACCGGCCGCAACAGGTATCCGCTCAGCCGCGGATCGTTCAGCCAGTCGTGCAGGCGAATGCGGTCTTCCGGCCGTAGCAACAGCCACACCCGCAGCACCCTCGCGCGCGCCGACCGCGCCAGCAGCGCCGGCAACAGATGCTCCAGCCGCGCATCCACGATCACATCGGTGTTTTCCGGCAGATGCCGCACCGCGTCCCGCGCCAGATGCACTTCCGCACCACAGGCGGCGGCCAGATCGGCCAGGGCCTGCCGCACCGGCCCCTCGGGAGCCAGCAACAGCACGCGAGCGGCGCTCCGGGAAGGCATGTCCGTTTCCGGAACGTCTTCGGCCACCGGCCGCAACGGCAGGGTGAAATGAAACCGCGCGCCCCGTCCCGGACGATTGTCCAGGGCCAGCCTGCCACCCATGCGCCGCACCAGCCGTTGCGAAATGGCCAGCCCCAGCCCGGCCCCGCCCTCGCGCGCCACATCGCCACTTTCGTCGCGCACGAAGGCGTCGAACAGGCGCTGCTCCAGCGCCGGCGGCACGCCGGGGCCGGTGTCTTCCACCTCGAACCGCAGTCCCTTTTCCGCCTTTTCCAGGCGCACCAACACCCCGCCTTGCGTGGTAAACTTCACGGCATTGCCCAGCAGGTTCAGCAGCACCTGTTTCAACCGCAAGGCGTCGCCCACATACCGCCCGCGCACCTGCGGCGCCACGAAAGTGGCGACTTCCAGCCCACGCGCGTGCGCTCGCGGGGCCAGCAGCTCGCACACCTCCTCCACCAGCCGCGCCGGGTCGAAGGGCCGGTTCTCCAGCGCGCTTTCACCGGTGCCTTCCAGTCGCGCCTGTTCCAGCAGCTCTTCCACCATGGACAGCAGCATGCGGGCCGAAACGTCCAGCGTCTGCAGATGGTTTTGCTGTTCCGCGTTCAGTGGCGTGCCGCGCAACAGTGCCAGCGTGCCCAGCAGTCCGTGCAGCGGCGTGCGCAACTCGTGACTCACCGCCGCCAGCAGCCGATGGCGCGCCGCCGCCTCGCGCACCGCCCGCCGCTCGGAAGCGCGCAGACGGGCCAGCATCCGCGCATGATCGCGCAGCCGCCGCCGCACGATGCGCCAGGCCATGCCCCACGACGGCAGCGCCAGTCCCAGCGATCCCAGCGCCACGATCCGTGGCCAGACCATTCCCGGCCACGCGACGTCGGCGACCAGCGAAGCCACGGCGGCCACCAGCAGTCCCAACCCCGCCCACACGAGAAGGAACACCCGTCGGCCAACCGGCCTGTCCACCCGCAATTTCCCTGGTCGTTCCATCATGGCGGCAGTATGGCGCGGCAATCCTGCAAGGAGGTTTCCCCACCCCGACTATCACCCGAAGCGGCTAACGCCGGATTGCCAAAAAAGCTAAAATTGCAAATGGTTGCCGGGATGGGCGCATTGCCCGCGCACGGCCGCGCATGATATACTCGGAATGGCGCGGCCACCGGGCCGTCATATTTCTGTCCCGCTTGCGCGCCACAGAGCACCTGATGCGGACGGAAACAGCAATTGCGAGAAACAGGAACCGCCATGCCGACCATCGCGCTGGTAGATGATGATCGCAACATTCTGACCTCCATCGCCATGGCTTTCGAGGCGGAAGGATTCCACACCCGCACCTATTCAGACGGCGTTTCCGCCCTGCAAGGACTGCTGGAAGATCCACCGGACATCGCCATCCTCGACATCAAGATGCCGCGCATGGACGGCATGGAGCTGTTGCGGCGCCTGCGCCAGAAAAGCGACATGCCGGTGATTTTCCTCACCTCCAAGGATGACGAGCTTGATGAACTGTTCGGCCTGAAAATGGGTGCGGACGACTACATCCGCAAACCATTCTCGCAGCGGCTGCTGGTGGAACGGGTGAAAACCGTCCTGCGCCGCGCGCGCAACCGGGCCAATGCGGAAGAGGAGGAATCCGACCGTGTCATCCGCCGCGGCAAGCTGGTGCTGGATCCGGATCGCCACATCTGCCTGTGGGACGGCAAGCCGGTGACGCTGACCGTGACCGAATTTCTCATCTTTCAGGCGCTGGCCCAGCGCCCCGGCATCGTCAAGACGCGCGAGGCGCTGATGGACGCGGCCTATGACGATCAGGTCTACGTGGACGACCGCACCATCGATTCCCATATCAAGCGGCTGCGCAAGAAGTTCCGCGCGGTGGATCCGGAATTCAACGCCATCGAGACGCTCTATGGCGTCGGCTACCGGTTCCGCGACGAATGATGCGCGCCGTCTCCGCGTGCGGGGGGCGCGACCTGAAGGCGGGAGTGATGGGGCATGGACGCCAGCAACAGCGCACGCGCCCTTTCCAGGCCGGAGGACGAGATGCCTGCCGGCGATGACGGCATGCGCGCGGGCGCGCCGGACGCTGCCACCGACGACGGAATGGCAGAGAAAAAACAACCGCGGCGGCAGCATGAAAAAGCGCCGCGCTGGCTGCGCCGGCTGCGCCCCACCAGCCTGCTGGCGCGCATCGTGCTCACCAATATCCTTGGCCTCATCATTCTCGTCAGCGGCATTCTCTATTTCAACCGTTCGCGCGAAAGCCTCATCGACGCGCAGGTGGAATCGCTGATGACCCAGGCGCGCATCATGGCCGCCGCCATCGCCTCCGCCGCCACCGTGGACACCGGCGAGATCATCATCGATCCCGACCGCCTCATCGCCCAGATCGACGAGGCGGAGAAAACCGGGCCGAAGACGCTGTCCTGGATCATCCGGCCGGAGCGGGTGGCGCCGGTGCTGCGCCGCATCACGCGGGCCACCAACACCATCGCGCGGGTCTATGACCCGGACGGTATCCTGGTGGCCGACTCCAAGAACCTCTATGGCGGCCTGCTGGAACAGGAGCTGCCAAAATTGCCGGAACAGCGGCCCTCGTGGTGGGAGCGTTTCTGGCGCTGGTTCGACAAACGCTTCTTCCGCAACGATTATCCGTTGCAGAAGGACTATGGCTACGACAACGGCAAGTCCTTTCCGGAAGTGCGCGCGGCGCTCACCGGCGCTTCCGTTTCGGTGGTGCGGGTGAACAAGAAGGGTGAGCTGATCGTGACCGTGGCGGTGCCGGTGCAGCGTCAGCAGTCGGTGCTTGGCGCGCTTCTGCTGTCCACCCGTGGCGGCGAGATCGACGAGGTGCTGCGTGCCGAACGGCGCCTGGTCATCTTCATGTTCATCGTGGCGGGGCTGGTGACGCTGTTGCTGTCGGTATCATTGGCCTCGCAGATCGCCGAGCCCATCCGCCGCCTGGCTTCGGCGGCGGAGCGGGTGCGCAAGGGCGTGGACAACCGGGCGGAAATTCCCGACTTCACCGATCGTGACGATGAAATCGGTCACCTCTCCGGGGCGCTGCGCGACATGACGCGGGAGCTGTATGATCGCATCGACGCCATCGAATCCTTCGCCGCCGACGTCGCGCACGAGATCAAGAACCCGCTCACCTCGCTGCGCTCCGCGGTGGAAACCCTCAAGTTCGCCCGCACGAAGGAGCAGCGCGAGCGGCTCATCGACGTGGTGACCCAGGACGTGAAGCGCCTCGACCGGCTCATCTCCGACATTTCCGACGCCTCGAGGCTGGACGCGGAGCTGGCGCGCGTGCACGCCGAGCCGGTGGATCTGTCCGAACTGGCCGAAACCCTGGCCCAGGTGATGAACGAAACCGCCCGCCCGGGCGAGGCGAAAATCGTCATCCTGCGCGAGCGCCTGCCGCGCTCCGTTTCGCGCAAGAACCCCTGGGTGGTGATGGGCCACGACGTGCGCCTGGCGCAGGTGCTGCGCAATCTGCTCAGCAACGCCCGTTCCTTCTCGCCGGAAAACGGCATCATCCGCGTGCGCCTGAAGCGCACCCAGGATACGGTGGAAATGGCGGTGGAAGACGAAGGTCCGGGCATCCCGCCGGAAAATCTGGAGAAGATCTTCCAGCGTTTCTACACCCACCGCCCGGCCAGCCACTTCGGCCAGAACTCCGGCCTGGGGCTGGCCATCTCGCGGCAGATCGTGGAGGCCCACGGCGGCAGCATCTGGGCGGAAAACATCGTCAGGCGCGAGGCCGACGGCGGCGAGCGCATCGTCGGGGCACGGTTCGTGGTGGTGTTGCCGCGCAAGGGCGCCGATGGCGACGCCTGATACCAGGCTGCGCAAAGGTTGACCTGTGATACCAAGATGCGCAGTGTCTGACCGCTGAAATCGCCCCGCGCCCCCACCCAAGCCCTTGTTTTTCATAATTTGGGGGTTGGGTGGGGGCGTGGGGCGGTGGGTGGTTCTTTATGCATCTTGGTATGAATCCCGCGCTCAGGGCAGGTCGGAAAACATCGCGACGAGATCCTCCGCCCGCACGCCGCGGGCGCGCAGGGCGGCCAGCGACACATCGCCGGCGCTCTTCGAGAGCTTGCGCCCTTCTTCGTCGGCGATCAGCCGGTGGTGCACATACACCGGCTCCGGCAGCTCCAGCAGCACCTGCAGCAGGCGGTGGATGGCGCTGGCGTGAAACAGATCCTGCCCGCGGGTGACATGACTCACCGCCTGCCGCGCATCGTCGATGACCACCGCCACGTGATAGGAAACGCCGATGTCGCGCCGCCCCAGGATCACATCGCCCCAACGCCGGGCATCGGCCATCACCCGCCCGCTTTCGCCCGCAGGCCCCGCCCCCTCCTCATGCCAGAAAAGGGCGCCGCCGGCCTTGCGCTCGGCCAGCGCCAGCGCCTTGTCCATGTCGAGCCGCCATGCCGGCGGCATCGGCCCCTTGCCGGGCCGCCATCCGATGTCGCCGCACGGAACGGCCTCGCCATCGTCATGGCGCGCACGGCATGTGCCCGGATACAACGGCGCGCCGTCCGGGTCGCGCGGCGCATCCGGCGGCGTATTGGCGCGCACCTCGCGGCGGGTGCAGTAACAGGGATAGAGCACTCCCATCCGGCGCAGCTCCATGAGCGCCCGGCAGTAGTCCCGCACATGCCGGCTCTGGAACAGCACCGGCTCCGGCCACGACAACCCCAGCCAGCGCAAGTCCTCGAAAATGCCTTCCACGAACCGAGGGCGGGCGCGGGTGAAGTCGATGTCCTCCACCCGCAACAGAAACCGCCCACCATGGACGCGCGCATACCGCGCCGCGAACAGGGCGGAAAAGGCATGACCCGGATGCAGACGGCCATTGGGGCTGGGAGCGAAACGGGTGATGACGCCACTCATGACTCGTCGTCGGACAGTTCTTCCGGGGTGAAGGTGTAGGTGTTGGCGCAGAATTCACACCTGGCGTGGATGGCGCCGTCGGCTTCCACCATTCGCCGCCGCTCCTCAGGCGAAAACCGGCGCAACACCGCCAGCAACCCCTCGCGCGAGCAACCGCAGCGAAAGCGCACCTTCACCGGCTCGAACACCCGCACCCCCTGCTCATGAAACAGGCGATAGGCCAGGCGCTCCGGCGAAATGGCGGGATCGAGCAGCTCCTGATCCTCCAGCGTGTCGAACAGCGCCTGCGCGGTGTTCCAGTCGTCCGCATCACGCGCCTTGCGGCGCCGTTCCTCCTCGTCCGATTCGCCGGTCCCACCGGAAGCCGGCGGCAGATGCTGGATCATCAGCGCCCCGGCCCGCCAGTGGACGCCGTTTTCGTCGATCAACGGCCCGGCGGCCAGCCGCACCCGGGTGGGCAGTTGTTCCGACTGCCGGAAATATTCTTCCGCCGCCTGCTGCAACGAGCCGGCAAGCGCCACCATGCCCTGATAGCGCTGCATGCGTGGCCCCTGATCGAGGGTGAACACCAGCTGCCCCGCGCCCAGCAGCGCTTCCGGCGTGGCCTCGCCGCTTTCCGCCAGGGCCCGCACCGCCGCCTCGTCGAACCGCGCCAGCCCGCGGATGAATCCCGGCGCGGTGAAGTCCGCCACCAGCAGCCGCAGCGGTCCGTCGGTCTGCGCCTGGACGATCAGCTTGCCCTGAAATTTCAGCGTGGTGCCCAGAAGGGCGGTCAGCGCCATCATCTCGGCCAGCAGCCGCGCCACCGGCTCCGGATAACCGTGCTGGCGCACCGCCATGTCCACCGCCTCGCCCAGATGCGCGATGCGCCCGCGCACGTTCAGCCCATCCACGGTGAAGGGCAGAACGAGATCGTCGCCCATGTCGGCGCGCGCCGCGCGCGCGGTGTCATTGGATGCAGTCATGAGAAAACCCGCCTGGCTGAGCGGCCGATTTCGCCGCAAGAACTACCTGCGGGCGATCTGGGTATCCACCGGCACCTGGTCAAGCAGCGATTCGATGCGCGCCATGCGCTTGCGGAAGGCGGCCAGCGCCTTGCCGCGCAGCTGCTGACGGCTGGCGGTGCGCACCCGCAGCGGATTCACCGGCTTGCCCTTGATGCGCACCTCGAAGTGCAGATGCGGGCCGGTGGTGCGGCCCGAGGCGCCGACATAGCCGATGATCTGCCCCTGCGCCACGTGCACGCCCTTGCTGATGCCCGGCGCGATGCGGCTCTGATGCGCATAGAGCGTCACATGACCGCTGGGGTGGCGGATCATGACCGTGCGCCCATACCCACCTCTCCAGCCGGCATGGATGACCACGCCACTGCCCGCGGCATGAATGGGGGTGCCGGTGCCGGCGGCGAAATCGACGCCGGTGTGCATTTTCGTGTAGCCGAGCACGGGATGCCTGCGCATGCCGAAGCGCGAGCTGATGCGGGCGCCGGAAATGGGCGTGCGCATCAGACCGCGCCGCGTGGAGCGCCCCTGCTCATCGAAATAGCCGGTCTTGCCGTTCGGCGGCGTAAAGCGGTAGAAGGCCACCCGGCGGCCATGCAGGTTGAGCGCCGCATAGTGCAGCACATAGCGCTTCGAGGTGCCGGAGAAGGGGCGGCCATAGAGAATCTCGAACGTATCGCCCTTCTGGATCTGGCGTTGCAGGTCCACCTGATGCGACAACGCCCGCAGCATCTGCGAAATGATGTGGCCGGGAACCCCCTGCGCCTTCGCCGCCGCGTAGAGGCTGGAGGTGATGGTGCCGCGCACGTGGCGGTAGGGGATGGTGGCGGCGAGCGCCCCGTCGCGTTCCTTGCCCGATTCGACCCGGGCGATGAACTCTCCCTCGTCGTCGATGTCCACCACCACCCGCTTGCCCGCCACGGGCGCGAAGGCGACGTGAACCGGATAGGTGACGTCGATGCCGAAAAAGTCCGGATGCTGCTCCAGCGTGACCGTGAATTTCACGCCAGGGCGCAGTTTGCGCAACGGATGGACCTTGTCGATTTGTTCCGCCAAGGCTTGCGCCAGCCGCTTGCTCACCCCCAGGTCGATCAGCCGGCTCACCAGCGTTTCGCCCTTCTGCAGGGTGAAGGTCTTGTCCACCGGCTCCGGCGGCGGGCTTTTCATGATTTCCAGGCTGCCGCCGGCCGCATCATCGGTGATGCTGAAGGACGCCTGCTGCACCCGTGGCGTGTGCGCCCACAACAGATCGGAGGTCGAGGGCGCGTCGAAGCGCACCAGCAGGGGCATGCGGTCGCTGCGCACCACCTGCGCCGGGGCCGCCTTGTCCGTCGAGCCCGTTGCCGGCGCGCCGAAACCGGCCGGCGCGTTCAGGCTGGCCAGCGCCGCCTGTCTGGCCACCGCCAGCGGCTGCGCGTCCAGCGAGCCCGAGCGCAGCGCCATGACCACCAGCAGGCCACAAGCGGCGCCCGCCACCGCCAATCCCGCCAGAATCCCCGGAGAGAGCGCACGGGAAGTGTTGCCA
>JALVFB010000144.1 GCA_027030295.1 Hyphomicrobiales bacterium | reverse complement strand
GCTGCACTGGCGCAGCGGTTTCGGCACGGCCATCGCCTTTCTCCTGCTGTTGCTGCTGGCCACATACGCCTTCGGCTTCTTCGACCTGATGCCGAAAACCTCGTGATTCCGGCGGCTTGATGGCCACCGCGCCGGTGGGCGCCGCGTCAGCCCAGGCAGCTTTCGCCCAGCGCCTTCGGCACGTCCGGCAGGGCGCTCCATTCGCGCCAGGAGCCGTCATACACGGCCCAGTCGTCAATGCCGATCTCCGCCGCCGCCAGCGCCGGCAGGCAGGCGGTGACGCCCGATCCGCAGGTGAAGATCATGGGCCGCGACAGATCGACCCCCGCCAGCTCGAACTCGTGGCGAATCTCCTTCCCGCTTTTCAGCGTGCCGTCGATGTTCATGAAGCGCGCGTAATGGGCGTTCAGCGCACCGGGCATGTGGCCGGACGGCACGCCTTCATAGGGCTCCGGCTCGGTGCACGAAAAACGCCCCGGCGAGCGCGCGTCCACAACCTGCGGATTGCCCGTTTCCAGCGCCTTCTTCACATCATCCGCGCAGGCCATGAGTTCGCGGCGGAAACGCGGCGTGAAGGTCGTGGCCTCGCGCGGCTTCGCCGGCCCTTCCTCGGTGTCGAAGCCGGCCGCTTCCCAGGCGTCCAGCCCGCCGTTGAGCACCGCCACGTCGTCGTGCCCGAACAGGCGGAACAGCCACCACGCGCGCGGCGCGGCGAAGGGCGCGAAGGTGTCGTAGATGACCACGGTGGAATCGTTGGAAATGCCCATCCTGCCCACCGCCTCGGCGAAGATGTCCGCCGTCGGCGCGGTATGGGGCAGGGGGGCGGACTTGTCCGCCACCTCGTCGATGTCGAAGAACTGCGCGCCGGGGATGTGCTCCTCCTCGAACTCCTCGCGCACGTCGCTGCCCGGCGCGGCTTCCTCCGGCAGCACCCAGCTGGCGTCCAGCACCACCAGCTTCGGATCGTCCAGCCGCGCGTGCAGCCATTCGGCGCTGACGATCCATTTCCCCCGATCGGCCATCGTTCACTCCTCTTCTTCCGGCAGGAACACCTCCGGCAGCTCTTCCGCGCCCGCCGTTTGCGTCCATGGCGGCGGGGGCAGCCCCTTTTCCTTCAGGAACGCCGGGTTGTAAAGCTTCGACATGTAGCGCAGGCCCGGGTCGCACAGCATGGTGACGATGGTCTTGCCCGGCCCCAGCGCCCGCGCCAGCTTCATCGCGCCGGCCACGTTCACGCCCGAGGAACCGCCCAGCAGCATGCCCTCGTGCAAATCCAGGTCATAGAGCACGCGCAAGGCTTTCTCGTCGGAAACGCGGCAGGCCCAGTCGATTTTCGCGCCTTCCAGGTTCTTCGTGATGCGGCTCTGGCCGATGCCCTCCATGATGGAGTTGCCCTCCGCCTTCAGCGCGCCGCTGGTGTAATAGCTGTAGAGCGCCGCGCCATATGGATCGGCCAGCCCGATGACGATGTTCGGGTTCTTCGCCTTCAGCCCGTCGGAAACCCCGCCCAGCGTGCCCCCGGTGCCCACCGCGCAGATGAAGGCGTCCACCTTGCCGCCGGTCTGCTCCCATATCTCCTGCGCCGTGGTTTCCTCGTGCGCCCGGCGGTTCACGGGATTGTCGAACTGATTGGCCCAGAAGGCGCCGCCGGGGAAGCGCTCTTTCAGCGCTTCCGCCAGGCGGGCGGAATATTTCACGTAGTTGTTCGGATTGCGATAGGGCTTCGCCGGCACCTCCACCAGCGTCGCCCCCAGCGAGCGCAAGGTATCCTTCTTCTCCCGCGACTGCGTTTCCGGGATGACGATGACGCTCTTCAGCCCCAGCGCGTTGGCGACGATGGCAAGCCCGATGCCGGTGTTCCCCGCCGTGCCCTCCACCACCGCGCCGCCCGGCTCCACCAGGCCGCGTTCCAGGGCGTCGCGGATGATGAACAGCGCGGCGCGATCCTTCACCGAATGGCCGGGGTTGAGGAACTCGCACTTGCCCCAGATCTCGCAGCCGGTTTCTTCGGAGGCCTTGTTCAGGCGGATGAGCGGCGTGTTGCCGATGAGGGAGAGAACGTTCTCGGCCGTTTCGGACATGGCGGCTTCTCCTGGTTGGCGGCAGCCTGATGGCGGAATGATGTCTGGACAAGAGGGCGGGGGGAATTATTTTCCTCTGTGGAAACACGATCCACTCTCAGCGGGAAAGACCATACATGAGCCGCAGGAAAAAGCGCGATCTGCCCCCCATCGAGCCGGTGCCGGAGCCGTTCGTCGATTCGCATTGCCACCTCACCTATGGCACGCTGGCCAGGGACGTTGAAGGCGTCGTGGAGCGCGCCCGCGCCGCCGGCGTGGCCGGCATGCTGACCATCTCCACGAAGCTGGAGACTTTTCCGGAGGTGCTGGCCGTGGCCGAGCGCTTCGACAACGTCTGGGCCTCCGTCGGCACCCATCCGCACCACGCCGAGGCGGAAGCGGAAATTCTGAGCGCCGAGCGGCTGATGGAGCTGGCCGATCATCCGAAGGTGGTGGCCATCGGCGAGGCCGGGCTGGACTATTTCCACGACCGCAGCCCGCGCGAGGTGCAACGGGCCGTGTTTCGCGAACACATCGCGGCGGCGCGGCGCACGGGCCTGCCGCTGGTCATCCACACCCGCGAGGCGGAAGAGGACACCGCCGCCATCCTGGAAGAGGAAACGGCCGAAGGGGCCTTTCCTTTCGTCATGCATTGCTTCTCCTCCGCTCCGTGGCTGGCGGAAAGGGCGCTGGAACTGGGCGGCTACGTTTCCTTTTCCGGCATCGTGACGTTCAAGAAGAGCGACGAGGTGCGCAGGGCGGCGGAACTGACCCCGCCGGAAAGAATGCTGGTGGAAACCGACGCGCCGTTTCTGGCGCCTGAACCCTATCGCGGTCGCATCTGCGAACCGGCGCACACGGCCGTCACCTTGCGCCATCTCGCCGACTTGAAAGACATGCCGGTGACGGAGCTGGCGCGGATGACGCGCGAGAACTTCTTCCGCCTGTTCGCCAAGGCCAGCGCGCAAGCCCTTGAAATGGCGGCCGGAGAAAGTGCCTGATGCCGGATTCATCGGGACAGTCTATCCTCATCATGGTCGCGCCCAACGGCGCGCGGCTGACGAAACGCGACGTGCCGAACGTGCCGCTCCGCCCGGCGGAGCTGGCGGCGGAGGCGGTCGATTGCGCCCGCGCCGGCGCGGCGGCCATGCATTTGCACGTGCGCGACGAACGGGGGCGGCATTCTCTCGATCCCGATCATTACCGCGCCGCC
>JALVFB010000143.1 GCA_027030295.1 Hyphomicrobiales bacterium | reverse complement strand
GATTCCAGGCCCGCCGAAAGCACGGCATCCGGGGCCGAAGGCGTTGCTCCTGCGGAAACAGGCGCGGAAGAAGCCCCGTTCGCGGAGGGGGGCGACGAATCCGGTGGCGAGAGCACGGCGTCACAAGCCCCCCTCGCGGCGCCGGAGACGGAAGGTGAAACGGGGGCGGAAACCGCCGAGGCCACCGTCGGGAAACCGGAAGCGGGAGAAGCTTCCGAACAGCCGCGGGCGCGCATTACCATTCGCCGGCGTCCGGCGGGGGGCATGACCGCGCAACCGGCGGAGCAGTCATCGGAGAAGGGGGATGAAACGGCGCCGGCCAGGCCGGCCGGCGAAACCGCCGCGCCCGTTCAGGCCAACGAAGAACCGGAACGGGTGGAAGACGTGGCCGAATCGATGGCGGAAGAATCCACGGCCGAACCGAAGAACGGCGCCGCATCCGCCACGGCGAAAACGATGAACGTGCCGGAGGCGCGTCAGCCCGACATGGCGGCCGAGGCCGCAACCTCTCCGAAAGCGGACACCGAAACGGCGGAAGCCGACAGCGGGGAAAGCGACGAAGAGGAAAGAGAACGCCCGGAGCCGCCGGCGCTGGTGCGCGAGGTGCTGGATCATCGCCCGGAGCCGATCATCCTGCATCGTTCCGAGGCCTTCTATTTCGCCAACAGGGCGGCCGTGGAACGCTTCGGCCATCCGCTGCGGGACAGGGCCTGGGACGAGCTGGCCCAGCGCCTCTCCGCCGGCAAGGAAGGCGAGGAAATCGCCCTGCCGGACGCTTCCGGTCGCGAGCACCTGTTCCGCCTGAAGCGGGATGTCTTCCCCTGGCGGGCGGGGGTGGTGGTGCAGTCCACGCTGGAGCCGCTGGAGGTGGATGACGCGCACCGGTCCGATACGGGCGCGGACGCGCGCGACGGCGGAGCGGAGGCGGCGCTGGCGCAATCCGCCGCCGCCGCGGACACGAAGCGTTCCGGCTCCGTCCCGGGACAGGCCGGAAGCGCCGCCGAAAAACGCATGCCCGCGCCGGTGATCCGCATCCAGACCGAGCGTCCGAAGCCGGATCTGACCATGGTCGGCGGCGCGGGGGCCGCGCAGAAGGTTCTGCCCGCCAGGGAAGCGCCCTGGGACACCATCCGGGAAAACGCGGTGGATGGTCTGCTGGTGCTGGACGAAACGGGGCATATCCTGGAGCTGAACGACGGGGCGCGGCGTCTGTTGCAGGTGACGGAAACGGAGGCGAAGGGGCAGCCGCTGCGCGCCTTCATGCACGAGGAATCGGCCACGGCGCTGGATGTGTGGCTCGCCAGCCTGCAACAGGATGCCGATGGCAAGGCCGGGCGCCGCGAAATGCTGCTGAAAACCGCGCGGGGCGACGTGGTGCCGGTGCGCCTGCTGCTGGGCCGGGTGCGCGGCGCCGGAGCGCAAAAGGCCGCCTATTGCGCCGCGCTGTGCGATATTTCCGAATGGAAAAAGCGCGAAGAGGACCTTCTCCGGGCGCGGGAAAAGGCGGAGGCCGAATCGGCGCGCAAGTCCACGTTCCTCGCCAGCATCTCGCACGAACTGCGCACGCCGCTGAACGCCATTCTGGGCTTCGCCGAAGTGCTGCGGCAGGAGCTGTATGGCCCGCTGGGCAACGACAAGTATCGCGACTATGCCCGCGACATTCATGAATCGGGCAAGCATCTGCTGGCGCTGGTGAACGACCTTCTGGACATGGCACGGGTGGAATCGGGCCGCTTGCAGGTGGAGTTCACCGAGGTTGACTTGACGGAGGTCGTCGAAGCAGCGGTGACGCTGCTGCGCGACAGGATCGCCGCCAGCGGCATCGACCTGGTGCGGGTGACGCCGGATGATCTGCCAAAAGTGGTGGCCGACCGGCGCTCGATGAAACAGATCCTGCTCAACCTGCTGTCAAACGCCATTACCTACGGCCGCGAGGGCGGCAAGGTGGTGGTGGCGCTGAAAGCGCGCGAAAACGGCGGGCTGGAGCTTTCGGTGAAGGATACCGGCCCCGGCATGACCCGCGAGGAGCTGGAGGCGGCGTTGCAACCCTACCGCCGGGTGCCGCGCACCGGCGGCGAGGACAGCCGCGGCACCGGGCTGGGGTTGCCGCTGGCCAAGGCCCTGACCCAGGCCAACAAGGCGACCTTCGAGATCGAAAGCGCGCCCGGCAAGGGCACGGAAGTGCGCATCACCTTTCCACCGCACCGGGTGCTGTCCTGAGCGCCCGCAAGCGGCTTCCGGCGAAATGGGCATCAACTGGGAAGAGGATGTGATCCGCCATGCCGACGGTCGCCGCCGCTGCGGCTGGTGCGGGCATGACGCGGATTACGTGCGCTATCACGACACGGAATGGGGCGTGCCGGAGCATGATGGCCGGCGGCTGTTCGGGAAATTCGTGTTGGACGCCTTTCAGGCCGGGCTTTCCTGGCTGGTGATCCTGAAGAAGCGCGCCGCCTTTCACCGGGCGTTCGCCGGGTTCGATCCGGCGCGGGTGGCGGCCTTTGACGATCGGGACGTGGCGCGGCTGATGAACGATTCCGGCATCGTGCGCAACCGGGCCAAGATCGAGGCGGCGATTGCGGCGGCGCGCATCATCATGGAGCATGGCGGACCGGACTGGTTCGCGCGGTTCCTGTGGGGGTTCGTCGATGGCGCGCCGCTGCAACCGCGATTCCGGACGCGCGAACACGTGCCCGACAAGACGGCGCTTTCCATGCGCATTTCACGGGAAATGAAACGCCTCGGGTTTCGCTTTTGCGGGCCGGTGACGGTCTATGCCTTCATGCAGGCGGTGGGCATGACCAACGACCACCTCGTTTCCTGCTGGCGGCACGATGCGGTGCGGCGGCTGGGTGAAGGGTCATCCGGCTGAGGCCCGCCAATCGATGAACTCCAGCGGCGCGCGCAGAATGTGCGCGGCGCCATAAGTTGCCAGCGGTTCTTCCACATATCCCCAGGCGGCGAGCACCGGCGTGGCGCCGGCGGCCCGCGCCGCGGCCATGTCGGCATGGGAATCTCCCAGCATCACCGCCGCGGCCGCGCCCCCCGCCCTTTCCACCGCCAAGCGCAGCGGCGCCGGGTGCGGCTTCTTCTCGGCGCAGGTATCGCCGCCGACAATGGCTGTGAAAAAACCTTCCAGCCCCAATTCCCGCAGCAGCTTTCGCGCCAGCAACTCGCGCTTGTTGGTGCACACGGCAAGCGCCAGCTCCTTCCCCGCCAGCCGCTCCAACAGCTCCGGCACGCCCGCGAAGGGACGCGACAGAGCCGTCATGCGCG
>JALVFB010000142.1 GCA_027030295.1 Hyphomicrobiales bacterium | reverse complement strand
AGGCATGACGCATACGGACGGCATCATGCGCCGGCTGGGGCGGGCGCGGCTGGCTTCTCTTGTCGGCCTTTACGCCCTCGTTCTGGAGATCTTCTTCGGCGCGGTGCACGCGGCGGCGCTGGCGGCGACGGCAACGGGCGCGCCGCGCAATCCGAATTCGCTGATTTTCCAGATCTGCACCGTCAACGGGCTGGTTTCTGCAAGGGATGCCGAAGGCGGCAAGCGCACTGTTCCTGCGCGCAACGCCGCCAGCGACTTCTGCCCGGTTTGCAGTTCCGCCGCCGTTTCCTTCTTCACCTTCGCGGCGTCGCCGGCTCTGCCGCATGCGCCAATGGCGCTGCTGGGGAAGGTTGTTCCCGGCAATCAGGCTTTGCCGGCGCTTCGGTTTGCCCGCTTCTCACGCATTCGCGCTCCTCCCGTTGTCTGAAGCATTGCGCGGTTTGCCCCTGATGGGGGCGACGCCTCCTGGCCGCTCGGGGCGAGCGGCAGGGTGAGCACGTGGCCGGGCGCGCCGTGTCTGGCCGCTGAAGACAGGCATGTTTTCGAACAACGGAAAGGAGCAAGGATCATGATCACGCGCAGAAATCTCATGCTGGGCGCTTCCGCGGGCGCCATCGCCATTGCCGCTGGTGGCCGCAACGCCGCCGCCATGATGAAGATGGAGCCGCCCTGGGTGTGGCAGCAGAAACACGGCGTCGTCTCTCCGGTGCGCAAGGATCCGGAGCCGACGAAGGACGAATTCAAGAAGTATCCGCGCTGCCCCTATTGCGGCATGTCGCGCAAGATGTGGAGCCACACCCGCCATCTCATCCAGTATGACGACGGCACGGCGGAGGGCACCTGCTCCATCCGCTGCGTGGCCGTGGCCTTCGCCATCAATCTCGACCGCGGGCCGAAGAAGATCTGGGTCGGCGATGCCGGCTCGGATGCCAAGGTCAAGCCGCTGGTGGAGGTGGAGAAGGCCACCTACATCCTCGATCCGAAGCACATGGGCACCATGACCCATCGGCGCAAGTGGGCCTATGCCGACGCGGCCAAGGCAAAGGCCACGGGCGCGAAGACCGTGACCTTCGACGAGGCCCTGCAGGCCGCCTATGAGGATCTGGGGCGGGATACCGCCATGGTGCGCAAGCGCCGGGCCGAGAAGCGCGCTCACATGATGAAAAAAATGAAGATGATGAAGGAGAAGTAAGCCTTCTGCCGGATTCTCCTCCGTGCACGAGAAGCGGAAGGGACGCCTTGCCCCTTCCGCACTCTTGCCACCTGACATGCCATCTGTCATGCCATCTGACATGCATCGCGAAAAGGTTCGGTCCCATGAGGAACTTTTCCTTCAGTCGCAGACGGCTGTTGTCGGCGCTGGCGGCATGTGCGGTTTCGCTGGCGGCTGCCTGTCCGGTGCGCGCCGCCACGGTGAAGGACGTGAAGAATGCCGCGCCACGGGTGCATCTGCCGCCGGTGCACGAGCATGATCGCTGCCCCGTGTGCGGCATGTTTCCGGCGCGGTATCACGAGTGGCTCGCCACCATCGAGTTCAGGGATGGCACGGCGGTGCATTTCGACGGCGCCAAGGACATGTTCAAGTTCTGGCTGGACATGAAGAAATATGACACGAAGGGGCACACGCAAAAGGACGTGAAGGCCATGGGCGTGACCGGCTACTACGCCACCGAGATGATCGACGCGCGCAAGGCGTATTACGTGATCGGATCCGATGTGCTGGGGCCCATGGGGCACGAGCTGGTGCCGCATCCCGACCTCTATGATGCGAAGGAGTTCATGAAGGATCATCATGGCAAGGCCATCGTGCGCTTCGAGGACGTGGACATGCAGATGCTGCTGGGCCTCGACGAGGGGCGCTTCATCGTTCACGGCAGGGAGCTGAAATGATGTCCTCGGTCGGCAGGGGTGGCGCGGGTCGCCTGCCGTTCGGGGAAGGGCAGGGGAGGCGGGTCTGATGCCGCCGCGCGCGAAAATGGCATTCTCGCTTCTGCTGCTGGGACTGCTCGCCCTGGGGCTGGAAGGGCTGCACGCCGCTTTCGTCCGCGGCGAACACCGGGCGCGGCTTCAGCGCATGGCCGGCCTGGCGCGGGCGCTGGAGCTGACTGACCCCGCCCTGTTCACCGAGGCCCGCTATGTGCGCCATCTGTCGCAGGCCGATCTGTTCACGCCCTTTCAGGATGCGCCGGTGTCGCTGGAGCATTTTCCTTCCGGCTCGCTCGTTCTGCCGCCCGCGCACCTGGGGCGCCACGGAGGACGCATCATGAGCGCGCCGGCTGAGGGCAAGGGAGAGCGGCGATGAAGCGCTGGCTGAACAGGCAGCTGCATCTTGTTGATTTCACCCTGGGCGCCATGTTGCGGCGCAAGGGGCGCAATCTCATGATGCTGGCCGTCTATACGCTCATCATCTTCATGCTCGCCTCGGTCATGTTCCTGGGCGCGGCGCTGCGTCACGAGGCGAAGACGGCGCTGAAGGGCGCGCCGGAAATCACGGTGCAGAACCTGGTGATGGGACGCCATGCCCTCAGCCCGCCGGAGTGGGTGGAAAAGCTGTCTCGCATCCGCGGGGCGCGCAACGTGCATGGCCGCCTGTGGGGCTATTTCTACGACCAGGCCGTGGGCGCCAACTACACGCTCATGGTGCCGCCGCCGCATGCCCGCGATCTGATGGTGAAGAAGGGCGAGGCCATCATCGGCGCCGCCATCGCGCCGCTGCGCGATGTGGGGCTGACGGGGTATCTCATCCTGCTGTCGCCGGCCGGCAAGCTGTTCCGGCTGAAGGTGCGCCGCACCCTGCCGGCGGAATCGGCGCTGCTCTCGGCCGATCTCGTGCTCGTGTCGGAAGAGGATTTTCGCACCTTCTTCAATCTGAAACCGCAGGATGGCTTCACCGACATCGCCCTGTCGGTGCGCAACCCGCGCGAGATTTCCACCATCGTCGGCAAGATCAACCGCATCCTGCCAGGCGCCCGCGTGGTCACGCGCGAGGACATCCTGCGCACCTACGAGAACGTGTTCTCCTGGCGCGAGGGCATCATTCTGGCCATGCTGGCGGCGGCGCTGGTCGCCTTTGCCATCTTCTCCTTCGACAAGGCCTCGGGGCTGTCGGCGGAGGAACGGCGCGAGATCGGCGTGCTCAAGGCCGTGGGCTGGGAAACCTCGGACATCATCGCCATGAAGCTGTGGGAGGGCGGACTGGTCTCGGCCCTTGCCTTCATTCTCGGCGTCGCCGCCGCCTATGCCCACATCTTCCTGTTCGACGCCGGCCTGCTGGCG
>JALVFB010000141.1 GCA_027030295.1 Hyphomicrobiales bacterium | reverse complement strand
AGAGCGGCACCGATAAGCAAGCATTCATCTTCATCAGCCCACCGAGCCCTCCAGCGAGATGCCGATGAGCTTCTGCGTCTCGGCCATGAACTCCATGGGCAGCTTCTGGATCACTTCGCGCACGAAGCCATTGACGATGAGCGCCACCGCCTCCTCTTCAGGAATGCCCCGGGCGCGGAGATAGAACAGTTGATCCTCCGCGATCTTCGAGGTGGTGGCCTCGTGCTCCACCTTCGCATGCGGCGTCTTCGCCTGGATGTAGGGCACGGTGTGCGCGCCGCACTCGCCGCCAATCAGCAGGCTGTCGCACTGGGTGAAGTTGCGCGCGCCGTGCGCCTTGCGGTGCACGGAAACCAGCCCGCGATAGGTGTTCTGCGACCTGCCGGCGGAAATGCCCTTGGAGATGATGCGGCTCTTCGTGTTTTTCCCGAGGTGCACCATCTTGGTGCCACTGTCCACCTGCTGCGCATTGTTCGAGATGGCGATGGAATAGAACTCGCCCACGGAATTGTCGCCGCGCAGCAGGCACGACGGATACTTCCAGGTGATGGCGGAACCCGTCTCCACCTGCGTCCAGCTCACCTTGGAATTGTCGCCGCGGCAGTCGGCGCGCTTGGTCACGAAGTTATACACGCCGCCCCGGCCTTCCTCGTCGCCGGGATACCAGTTCTGCACCGTCGAATACTTGATCTCGGCGTCCTTCTCCGCGATCAGCTCCACCACGGCGGCGTGCAACTGATGCTCGTCGCGCATGGGCGCGGTGCAGCCCTCGAGGTAGCTCACGTAGCCGCCTTCATCGACGATAATGAGGGTGCGCTCGAACTGCCCGGTCTTCTTCTCGTTGATGCGGAAATAGGTGGACAGCTCCATCGGGCAACGCACGCCCTTCGGCACGTAGACGAAGCTGCCGTCGGTGAACACCGCCGAATTGAGCGCGGCGAAGAAATTGTCGCCCGGCGGCACCACGGAGCCGAGATACTTGCGCACCAGATCCGGATATTTCCGGATGGCCTCGGAGATGGGGCAGAAGATGACACCCGCCTTCTCCAGCTCCTCGCGAAAGGTGGTGGCCACGGACACGGAGTCGAACACGGCGTCCACCGCCACCCTGGGCGCGCCTTCCACGCCCGCCAGCACCATCTGCTCCTTCAGCGGAATACCCAGTTTTTCATAGGTTTCCAGGATGCGCGGGTCGACCTCGTCCAGGCTCTTCGGCTTCTTCTGCTGCTTCGGCGCCGCGTAATAGTGCAGATCCTGATAGTCGATGGGATCATAATCCACCCTGGCCCAGCGCGGCTCCTCCATTTTCAGCCACTGCCGGTAGGCTTCCAGCCGCCATTCGAGCATCCACTCCGGCTCGCCCTTCTTCGCCGAGATGAAGCGAATGATGTCCTCGTTCAGGCCCTTCGGGGCCTTTTCCGTCTCGATCTCGGTCTCGAAGCCATACTTGTATTTCTTCAGCTCCTCGACCTGGCGGATGGTGTCCTGATCGGCCATCGTTCCGTTCTCCGGTTTGCAATGCGTGGTTCAGGCGGCCGCTTCCGCCACCGACCGGGCCTGCGCGAACAGCTTTTTCAGCGCCGTCAGCAGGCCCCGCACTTCCTCTTCCGTATTCCATTCGCCCAGCGAGACGCGCAGGGCGTTGCGCGCCAGCCCCTCCGGCACGCCCATGGCCACCAGCGCCGCCGACGGCTCCACCTTGCCGGAAGCGCAGGCCGCGCCGCGAGAGACGGCGAAACCCTCGAGATCAAGCGCGATCCGCGCCATGTCCGCATCCAGCCCCGGCATGGCGAACAGCGTCACGCCGGGCGCGCGCTCGGCACCTTCGGAAAAGATGCGCACCCCGGGCGCCATCTCCTTCAGCCCCGCTTCAAGAATGGCGCGCAACCGATTCAGCCTGGCCGCCTTTTCCGCCATCTCCGCGACCGCCGCGTCCAGCGCCGCCGCCATGCCGGCGATGCCGGCCACGTTCTCCGTGCCGGCGCGCCGGCGCCACTCCTGTCCGCCGCCATGCACCAGCGGCGCAATGGTCAGCCCCTCGCGCACGATGAGCGCGCCCGTGCCCTGCGGCCCGCCGAACTTGTGGGCGGAAATGGCCAGCGTGTCCACGCCCAGGCTCCGGAAGGACACCGGCACGCGGCCCGCCGCCTGCACCGCGTCGCAATGCACGATGGCCCCGTGCGCATGCGCCAGCTCGGCCGTCTCGCGCACCGGCTGGATGGCGCCCGTCTCGTGGCTGGCCAGCATCAGACACACCTGCGCCGGCTTTGGCGCCTCCTTGAGCACCGTTTCCAGCGCTGACAGATCGATGACGCCGTTTTCATCCACCGCGACCGTCATGACCGGCCGCCCGGTGGCCGCCGCCGCGCGCGCCACCGCCGGATGCTCCAGCGGCGAGACGATGTGCGCCCGCGTCTCCGCCCCCTTCACCGCCATGTTGTCGGCTTCCGAGCCGGAGGCGGTGAAGACGATCTCCCGCGCATCGCAATCCAGCAGCCGCGCCAGAGTTGCCCGCGCCTCTTCCACGATGGCCCGCGCCCGTCGCCCTTCCGCATGCTGGGCGGAGGCGTTCAGCGCCCCCTCCTCGAACACGCGCACCATGGCCGCCCGCGCCGCCGGATGCAGCGGCTGCGTGGCGTTGGCGTCCATGTATGCGCGGGAACCGCTCATGCCCTCACACTTTCGACTGATGATGCGGAAGAAACCTTCACGCCTCTTCCTTTTCGCGCGCCGGCTCGCCGCACGGGTCCGACAACGCATGCCGCGGCGTCAGCGCCTCCGCCCGACGCACCTCCGCCGCCAGCGCCAGGTTGCGCCGCTCGATGACATCGCCCAGCGTGATGTGCGACAGGAAATTGCAAATCTGGCGGCTCAGCGCCGACCACAGCTCGTGCGTGATGCAGGCCGCGCCGTTCTGACAGCCCATGACGCCATCGCCGTCGGCGCAACGGGTCACCTGCAACGGCTCGTCGGCGGCGCGAATGATGTCGATGATGAAAATGTCCTCGGGGTCCCGGCTCAGCCGATAGCCGCCACCCGGCCCGCGCACCGATTCCACCAGTCCGGCCCGGCGCAGACGGGCGAACAGCTGCTCCAGGTATTCCTGCGAGATATTCTGGTTTGCGGCGATGGCGGCCAGCGGCACCGGCCTGTCCGACCGGCGCGCGGCGAGATCGGCCATCGCCATCACGGCATAGCGGCCCTTGGTGGAAAGTTTCATTCCTGCCGGCCTCCCGTTCTGCCCCGAATGCGCGACATGCCTTGTTCCGTGCGCACCCGGCATGATAAGAAGAGCGTGCGCACCGGCCGAAAAGGGGCGATGCACGTGTTTGCGTGTGGCTGATATAAAATACCCGACTAGCGTAATCAACTATTTTCCCTCCCCCTCCTTGCGTCATTTCGCCTGACGGGCGCGCGCCTGTTCCGCCATGCGGACGGATTGTCGCAGGTTGACAGGCCCCGGCTTTCATTATTTCCTTCCCCACCGACGCTCTCATGCATGCAACCGATTCCGGGAGGAAAAGCCGCATGGCGTTCGCCACCCATGCCCCCTATCCCGCCGGCCGTCCGCGTCGCCTGCGCCGCACGGACTGGTCGCGCCGGCTGGTGCGCGAGCATGAGGTGACGGTGAACGACCTCATCTGGCCGCTGTTCGTCATCGAGGGCGAGAAGACACGCCAGCCGGTGGCCTCCATGCCCGGCGTGGAGCGCGTCAGCATCGACGAACTGCTGCGCGACGTGGAAGAGGCCGTGGCGCTGGGCATCCCGGCCATTTCGCTGTTTCCCAACACCCCGGACGATTTGCGCACGGCGGACGCGCGCGAGGCATGGAACCCGGACAATCTCGTCTGCCGCGCCGTGCGCGCGGTGAAGGAGCGATTCGGCGACGCCATCGGCGTCATGACCGACGTGGCGCTGGACCCCTACACCGCACACGGACAGGACGGCCTCATCAACGACGAAGGCGAGGTGCTCAACGACGAAACCATCGAGGCCCTGGTGAAGCAGGCGCTGAACCAGGCCGCGGCCGGCTGCGACATCATCGGCCCCTCGGACATGATGGACGGGCGCGTCGCCGCCATTCGCGCCGCGCTGGAGGAGGCGGGCCACAAGCACGTGCACATCATGGCCTACACGGCGAAATACGCCTCCGCCTTCTATGGCCCCTTCCGCGACGCGGTGGGCTCCGGCGCCCGTTTGCAGGGCGACAAGCGCACCTACCAGATGGATCCGGCCAACGCCCGCGAAGCCCTGCGCGAGGCCGCCATGGACGTGGCCGAGGGCGCCGATTCCATCATGGTCAAGCCGGGCATGCCCTATCTCGACATCGTGCGGCTGTTGAAGGACAACGTCACCCTGCCGGTGTTCGCCTATCAGGTGTCCGGCGAATACGCCATGCTGAAGGCCGCCTGCGCCAACGGCTGGCTGGAGGAACGCAAGGTGGTGATGGAAAGCCTGGTCGCCTTCCGGCGCGCCGGCGCCGACGGCATCCTCACCTATTTCGCCCGCGACGTGGCGCGCTGGCTGGCCCAAGAGAAAGGCTCATGAACCCGTCGTTCGCGCACATTTTCGTCTCCCTGCGGGGAATGTTGTTGTATCTGCTGGCGGCGCTGATGGTTGTCGTTTCTCCGCCATCCGCCGTTTCTCAGGCCGAGGACATGCGCCTGCTGATGCCGGTGAAGGTCAAGCCGCCGGCGCTGGACTTCATGCTGGAAGACCTCAACGGCAAGACCTGGCAGCTCCAGAACCTGAAAGGCAAGGTCGTGGTCATCAACTTCTGGGCCACATCCTGCCCCGTGTGCCGGGTGGAAATGCCCACCCTGCAGAAATTCTGGCGGCGCATGAAGAAAGTGGACGTGCAGGTGCTGACCATCCACGTCGGCGGCAGCGAGCGGGAAGTGCGCGACTTCGTGAAAAGCCATGACCTTGAGCTGCCCGTGTTGCACGATCCGTTCAAGCGCGTGGCCCGCGCCTGGGGCGTCTTCCGGCTGCCCATCACTTTCGTGCTCAACACCGACGGCAAGCTGGCCTACATCGCCTTCGGCGGCCGCAACTGGCTGAACCCGGAAATCGCCAGCATGATCATGGCCCTGCGCCCGCCGCTGTAACCTTTCCCGCCATCCGGCGAAAAACAAGAAAGTGGCCCGCTCCTGCATGAACGCGGGAGCGGGCCCGCCTGTGCTGGCGTACCGGGGGCACATGCACCAGACAGGCACCAATCATCAAATACCCTTTTGGCCTTCGAATCCAGCAAAAATCGCATTTCCGGACAATTTGCGCCCCATTGCCGCTTCATCCTGAAACACCCCGGGCCACGGCCTTTACCAAACGTTTGCCTCTCCTTAGCCGGCCCTTAAGCATCATCGCCCTATGTTGCCAGCCGTGGATGTGAGTTGCGTACCCTTCCGCCGCCCGCCGGGCCGGAAGGATGAGCGTAGGCCAGAAAGAACGCCGGCGGAGGGCGTAATTCCTCCGCCGGTGTTCTGGAAGGCTGCATCTAAAGTCCGGAAGCCGCCGCCATGAGCCTGCAGCACATCCTGCCAGACCAACCTGCCGGCGGCATTCCCCTGCGCCCCACGCTCGTCCACTTGCAGCACGCCGCCCTGTGGCTGTTCATTCTCTCCAGCTGGTTCGTCATCGTCGAGCCGGCCCCTTACGAGATGCTGTTCGCGCTGGCCTTCCTGCTGTTTCTGCCCGGCGGGCTGACGGCCAGCATCTTCACCGCGCCGATGATCATCTTCCTGGCGCTTTACAACATCGGCGGCTTCTTGAGCGCCACCCAGAGCTGGAGCCTGCCTCCCCACCTGGCCGAACGGGCGCACATGTTCGTGTTCATCTCCAGCTACATGGCCGTCACCGCCCTGTTTTTCGCCATGGCCGCCACCGCCCGGCCGGAGCGCATCGCCACCATCGTGCGCAACGCCTGGGTCGTCGCCGCCGTCATCGCCGCCATATTGGGCATGATCGGCTATTTCGACATCGCCGGCATGGGCGCCAAATGGGCGCCCTTGCAACGCGCGCAGGGCACCTTCAAGGATCCCAACGTGCTCTCCACCTATCTGGTGGCGCCGGCGGTATTCCTGGCCCAGGATTTCATGCTGGGCAACGTCCGCCGCCCCATTCTGCGCGGGCTGGCGTTCCTGATCATCATGGGCGGCATTTTCCTGGCCTTTTCGCGCGGTGCGTGGGCGGACACCGTCGGCTCCTTCATCCTGCTGGCCCTGTTCACCTTCATCACCACCCGCCAGCCAGCCTTGCGCCGGCGCATCGTGTTCATGTCGCTGTTCATCATCGTCAGTGGCGCCGCGCTACTCGTCATCCTGCTGTCGATCCCGAAGGTGCACGCCCTGTTCATGGACCGCTTCACCCTGCTGAAGTCCTACGACACGGAGGAAACCGGCCGTTTCGCCAGCCAGCTGCGTTCCATTCCCCTGTTGCTGACCCATCCGAACGGCCTCGCCCCCTTCGGCTACGCATATCGCTTCAAGCTGGACCCGCACAATGTCTACATCAACGCCTTCGCCTCCTATGGCTGGCTGGGCGGCATCTCCTATTTCCTGCTGATTCTCTCCACCATCTGGGTGGGCCTGCGCGCCATTCTCATCCCCGCGCCCTGGCGCTGGCATGCCATTGCCTTCTTCGCGCCGTTGCTGCTGATGATCATCCAGGGTTTTCAGATCGACACCGACCACTGGCGACATTTCTACCTGTTGCTGGGCATGACCTGGGGCCTGTTCGCCGCCAGCGAACTGTGGCTGCAACGGGAAAAGCGGAAACGCGGCACCGCCTGAACGTCACACCGGAGAACGAAGAACCGGCTCGACGCGCCGCAGCGCAAAAAGCCCTCCCCGCTTCCCCTCCCCACCTCCTTGCGTACCATTGAGGGAGGTGGGGAGGGGGAGCGGGGAGGGCCGGTCGGACGCACATGATAAAAATCGACGCGCCTCGGCGCAGGAAATGGTCGGAGCGGCCGGATTTGAACCGGCGACCCCCACACCCCCAGTGTGGTGCGCTACCAGGCTGCGCTACGCTCCGCCGTGATGCGCCATGGCCCGCATGACCGGCGCTTCGGCCACGCTATAGCACCGGCCGGCGGCAAGCAAAAGCCGTTTTTGCAGACGCCATCAGGATTCGGCCGCCGACGCATCTCCCGCCCGCTCCAGCGCCGCCAGCAGCATCTTCCGCGCTTCTTCCAGCTCCGCCAGCGCCTGCTCCAGCTCACGCCGCGAAACGCCTCCTTGGCCAGCGGGCGCCTTGCGCGCCACCGCCGCGGCCGTCGCCTGCGCCGCCCGCGCCGCCCGCGCCATCTCGGCCCCTTCCGGCGCCGCTTTCACCTCCGCGACCGTCTGCACCGGCATGACGCCCCCCGCGGGCAGCGTTTCCAGCTCGCCCCGGCCAATGGCGATCACGTGCGCGATGCCGTGCTCGCGCAGGATTTTCTGCACCCCCTTGATGGTATAGCCATCGTCATAAAGCAACTTGCGAATGCCGCGCAGCAAGTCCACGTCCTGCGGGCGATAATAGCGCCGGCCACCGGCGCGTTTCATGGGCCGGATTTGCGAAAAGCGCGTTTCCCAGAAGCGCAGCACATGCTGCGGCACGTCCAGTTCTTCAGCCACTTCGCTGATGGTGCGGAAAGCATCCGGAGCCTTCTGCATACCCCCTCCTATCCGCAGGCCCTCTGCAACCTGCGGCATGCTTGCCGCCCCCCGAATCTCTCCCTTCGTGAATTTTACCACCATTCACCGGCGGACGCAGCAAAAAACGGAGAGGCATCAATCTTCGTCATCGCCGTTGATGCGCGCCTTCATCTTCGGGCTGGCGCGAAAGCTGGGCACCCGGCGCGGCGTGATGATGGCCTCTTCCTTGGTGCGGGGGTTGCGGCCGATGCGCGCCTTCTTGTGGCGGATGCGGAAGGTGCCGAAATTGGAGAGCTTCAGCAATTCGTCCCTGTCCAGCGCCTCGATCATCAGTTCCAGCACCTGCCCCACCAGCTGCCGCGATTCGCTGCGCGACAGCCCCACCTTGCGATGCACCGCTTCTGCCAGCGTCGCCCGCGTCACCGTGTCTTTTTTCATCCCGGACAATCCCCCATGCATCGTGGCTATTCCCCGGCAGAAAGCGCCCCCGCCATGTGGGGATGCGCCCCTTCCCTGTCCCGATTGAAAAAACGGAAAAACGAATGTCTGAAAAATTCAACAAATGGAATGTGTTCCACAGAGTGGCAAGAAGCCTAGGGACTAATCCCGGCCTCGTCAACCAGACACCCCCGGCAGGTTTGTCGCACCACGCACAAGCCGCCTACAGCCGCACCAGCGACGCCCCCCAGGTGAAGCCGCCGCCCATCGCCTCCAGCAGCAACAGGTCGCCTTCGCGCGCCCTGCCCTGCCGCACCGCCGCGTCCAGCGCCAGCGGAATGGAGGCGGCCGACGTGTTGCCCTGCTCCTCGATGGTCAGCATCACCTTTTCCGGGGGGATGCCCAGCTTCTTCGCCGTCGCCTCCAGGATGCGCACGTTGGCCTGATGCGGCACGAACAGATCGATGTCCTCCGCCGACACCCCGGCGGCGTCCATTACTTCCCGCATGGCCTCGGCGATGCGCGTGACCGCATGCCGGAACACCTCCCGCCCCTGCATGCGCAGCTTGCCCACCGTGCCGGTGGTGGAAGGCCCGCCGTCGGTATGAAGCAGCGCGCGGTGCCGCCCTTCCGCCCGCGCCACCGTGTGCAGCACGCCGCGGTCGGTCACCGTGCCGGCGCCCTCCGCGGCTTCCAGCACCACCGCCCCGGCGCCGTCGCCGAACAGCACGCAGGTGGAGCGATCTTCCCAGTCCAGGATGCGGGTGAGCGTCTCCGCACCGATGAGCAGGGCGCGGCGCACCTGTCCGCCGTGAATCAGCGCATCGGCCACCGACAGTCCATAGATGAAGCCGGAGCACACCGCCTGCAGGTCGAAGGCCATGGCGCCAGCCGGCACGCCCAGCTTGTCCTGCACCACGCAGGCGGTGGCCGGAAAGGTGTAATCCGGCGTGGTGGTGGCCACCAGCACCGCGTCGATGTCTTCCGGCCCGCGGCCGGCCGCTTCCAGAGCCCGCCGCCCCGCCCGCGCCGCCAGATCGGAGGTCGTTTCCCCCTCGGCGGCCACATGGCGCTTCGCGATGCCCGTGCGGGTGCGGATCCACTCATCCGACGTATCGACGATCTGCGCCAGATCGTCGTTGGTCAGCACCTTTTCCGGCAGATACGATCCGGTGCCGGTGATCACGCTGCGGCGCATGGCAAGGCTCTTCGCTACGGTGTGAAACGAATGTCCGCGCCGATGCAGCGCGGACGCCTGTGCTTTTGGCCCTCTCGCGCGCGGCCGTCAAGGCCAGTGCGTCGCCAGCACCCATGCGCCGAAAGAAATGCTCGCCACCCCCGCCAGCGCGTTCAGCCCGGCCGTCAGCCACCGCACCCCGCGCGCCGCCTGCATCGGCAGCGCCACCGCCAGCGAAAAGGCCGCCATCCCCAGCACCGAGCCGGCGCCGAACAGCGCCGCGTAGGCCAGCCCCCGCCACGGAGAGGTGGCGGCCTGCTCCAGCCCGATGAGCATGATGGCGGCCGATCCCGCCAGCCCGTGCACCGAGCCGACCACCAGCGCCCGCAGCCAGGAGAGCCGCGGATGCGCATGCT
Source organism: Hyphomicrobiales bacterium (assembly GCA_027030295.1). Taxonomy (GTDB): domain Bacteria; phylum Pseudomonadota; class Alphaproteobacteria; order Rhizobiales; family Aestuariivirgaceae; genus Thermopetrobacter. The sequence continues at coordinate 1,992 of JALVFB010000141.1, read as the reverse complement.
CATGCGCCAGCGGATGGTCATGATCGGCCGCGCCGGCGGCGTGCGCGTGCAGGTGCGCATGCACCGTGCCGTCGGCGTGCCGGTGCACGTGCACATGCACCCGCTCCCGCCACAGGCGACGCAACACGTCCACCCCCAGAATCACCAGCATCGCGCCCACCAGCAGCTCCAGGTCGAAGGCCAGCTTCGGCATCATGCCGCGAAACAGGAACAGCGCCGCCGCCGTCGCCGCCAGCAACACCAGCGTGTGCCCCAGCCCCCACAGCGCCCCCAGCGCCGCGCCCTGCCGCCAGCTTCGCGCATCCACCGCCAATGTCGCCACCGCCGCCACGTGGTCGCTTTCCAGCGCGTGGCGCACGCCCAGCAGAAACCCGATGACGAGAAACGACAGCATGGTTCGCGCTCCTTCCCGCTTGTGGTGCCGTGCACATGACACAAACACGAACGCTTGACCAGCGCTTCCCCACGGCGCGGCAACCTTGTATGTCTTTGCCCACGTTCCGGAAGATCGAGGAGATTCCCATGTCCCTGTTGCCCGTGAAAGAAGCGTTGCGCCGCGTGCTGGAAGGCGTGGAGCCGCTGCCGGCGGAGGACGTGCCGCTGGCCGGGGCCACCGGCCGCGTGCTGGCCGCGCCGCTGATGGCCAGGCGCGACATGCCGCCGTTCGACGCCTCCAGCATGGACGGCTACGCCGTGCGCGCCGAGGACGTGAAAAAGGCCCCGGCGGAATTGCGCGTCATTGCCGAGGCCCCCGCCGGGCATGGCGTGGACGTCACCGTCGGCCCCGGCGAGGCCGTGCGCATCTTCACCGGCTCGCCCGTGCCGAAGGGCGCCGACACCATCATCATCCAGGAAGTGACCGTGCGCGACGGCGACGTGGTGCGGGTGCTCGAACCGGGCGTGCCCGGCCGCTTCATCCGCGAACGCGGCATGGACTACCGCGCCGGCGAAACCTTGCTGGAGGCAGGCACACGGCTGGGCGCGCGCCAGGTCAATCTCGCCGCCTCGCTGAATTTTCCCACCGTGCCGGTGCGCAGGAAGCCGCGCGTCGCCATTCTCGCCTGCGGTGACGAGCTGGTGCTGCCGGGCGAGGAACCGGGGCCGGATCAGATCATCGCCTCGAACAACTTCGGCATCGCCGCCTTCGTCGAGCAACACGGCGGCGTGCCCGTCGATCTCGGTCTGCAGCCGGACGATGTGGACGCCATCGCCACCGCCATCGACCGCGGGCGCGAGGCCGACGTGCTCATCAGCATCGGCGGCGCTTCCGTGGGCGATTACGACTTCATCGGCGAGGCCTTCGAGAAGCTGGGTATCGCGCGTGATTTCTGGAAGGTGGCGCAGCGCCCCGGCAAGCCGCTGATGTTCGCCCGCCGCGGGCGCCAGCGCATCCTGGGGCTGCCCGGCAATCCGGTTTCGGCGCTGGTCTGCGCCTTCATCTACCTGCGCCCGCTCATGGCCCGGCTGCTGGGCACGGACACGACCCCGCGCATTATTCGCGCCAGGCTGGTCGCCGACCTGCCGGCAAACGACGAGCGCCAGGACTATCTGCGCGTGCGGCTGGAGCGCGACGAGGAGACGGGCGAAACCATCGCCCTGCCTTTCTCGCGCCAGGACAGCGCCATGCTGCGGCGCCTGGCGGAGGCCGACGCCCTGCTCATCCGCCCGCCCCACGCCCCCGCCCTGCCCGCCGGCTCGGTGGTGGAAGTGCTGCTCATCGACTTCTGATACCAGGCTGCGCAAAGGTTGACCGGTGAAACCGCCCCGCGCCCCCACCCAAGCCCTGGGTTTTCATAATTCGGGGGTTGGGTGGGGGCGCGGGGCGGTGGGTGGTTCTTAATGCATTCTGGTATGAACGCCCCCGTTTACCCGCTGGCAACCATGTCCGTGCGCTAATGGCGGCGCGAACCGAACCGGAGAAACCCCGCCATGATGCGCATGCCGCCGATGAGGCCCGTGGTGTTCGTCCTGCTGCTGGCGGGACATGGCCTG
>JALVFB010000140.1 GCA_027030295.1 Hyphomicrobiales bacterium | reverse complement strand
AGAATGCCGCAGCCGCTTCCGGCTGACAAGGGGAAGCCACAATTCTGTGGCCAGAAAATGGCCGAACGTGCTTAACACATTGTCTCAAAAACATTAACAGGGTTTTAACCTACCACGCGAAGGAAATGGCGGCATGGCGATCATCGAACACCTTTATGGCTGGCCAGTGAAGGGCTTTTCCGGCCAGCAACTGGCGGAAATGCCCCTGCGGGCGCACGCTCCATACGCGCATGACCGATTGTGGGCCATTGAACGCGCGGGGCCGGTGTTCGACCCGTCCAGGCCGCGCCACATCCCCAAGGGCAAGTTCCTGCAACTGGTCAACACCCCGCGACTGGCGCGCCTGAAAAGCCGCTACGATCCGCACACCACCCGCTTCACCCTGCTGGAAGACGGACGGGAAGCGGTTTCCGGCGAATTGCGCACGCAGGAAGGCCGGCGCGCCATCGAGGACTTCCTGGCCGCCTGGCTGGGCGATCTGGCGCCCGCCCGGCCGCGGGTGGTGGGCGTGGGCGATCATCATTTCTTCGACGTCCCCAAGCCCTTCGTCTCGCTCATCAACCTGGAAACGCTCGACGACATGGCGGGCCACGCCGGCAAGGCGCTGCATCCGGAGCGCTTTCGCGCCAACATCTACGTGCGCGACCTGCCGGCGTGGGAAGAGCTGGAATGGGAAGGCCGCACCCTGCTGGTGAACGGCGCGCCGGCCTTCGTCGCGCGCGAGCGCATCGGGCGCTGCGTGGCCACGGAGGTGAATCCGCAAACGGGCGAGCGCGACGTGGTGATCCCGCGCATGCTGCTGACGGAATACGGCCACAAGGACTGCGGGCTGTATCTGGAGCCGCTGGCCGACATCACGCTGCGTCCGGGCGATGAAATCGTTCCGGCATGAGGCGATTCACCCCGCTGCGGCCAGCTCTTCCCGCAGGAAGGCCAGCGCATCGGCCTCGTCAACGTCGCGCGCGATGAAGGCCTCGCCGATGTCGCGCGCCAGCACGAACACCAGCCTGCCGCCTTGCGCCTTCTTGTCCTGGCGCATCAGTTCCAGCAGGTCCTCCGGCGCCGGCAGGCGGTTGTGGATGGCGCGCACGTCCGTGGGCAGCCCGACGGCCGAAAGATGCGCCGCCACCCGTTCGGCGCGTCCTGGCGGACACACACCCAGCCGCTCGGAAAAGCGGAACGCCTGGGCCATGCCGATGGCCACGCCCTCGCCGTGCAGCAACGTGCCGTCATAGCCCAGCGCCGCCTCCAGCGCGTGGCCGAAGGTGTGGCCGAGGTTCAACAGCGCCCGCACCCCCCTCTCGCGCGCATCCTGCGTGACGATGGCGGCCTTGGCGCGGCAGGATGCGGCCACCGCGCGCATCACCGTTTCCGGCCGCAGCGCCAGCACGTCCGGCCCGCGCTCCTCCAGCCAGGCGAAGAAATCCGCATCGCCCAGCAGGCCATATTTCACCACCTCCGCATAGCCCGCCAGCAGCTCGCGCCGCGGCAGGGTGGCGAGCACGCCGGTGTCGGCGATGACCACGGAAGGCTGATGAAAGGCGCCGACGAGATTCTTGCCATGGCCGCGCGAGGAGTTGATGCCCGTCTTGCCGCCGACGGAGCTGTCCACCTGCGCCAGCAGCGTGGTGGGGATCTGGATGAACGGCATGCCGCGCCGCGCGATGGCGGCGGCGAAGCCCGCCAGATCGCCGATGACCCCGCCGCCGAAGGCGATGATGTGATCGTTGCGTTCCAGTTTGTGGGCGAGAATGGCCTCGACCAGCTCTTCCAGCCGCCGCCAGCTCTTTGTGCCCTCGCCGGGCGGCAGGACGATCACGTCGTGTTCCATGTCTGCGGCCGTCAGGCTTTCGCGGAGCGTCTCCAGATGATGCCGGGCCACGTTCTCATCGGTCACCACCAGCGTCTGCGGCCGCTGGAGCAGCGGCGTGATGATCTCGCCGGCGCGCGCCAGCAGGCCGGGGCCGATGTGGATGTCGTAATCCGGCCAGCCGGCGGGACGCACCCGCACCGTCTCCATGATGCCATCCGTGGAACCGTTCACGTCAATCGTCCCGCTCTTGCAGCCATGCCGCCAGCTTGCGGATGATGCGCGCCACCATCACATGATGTGGCGCATCATGGCTTTCCACCGTGATGTCCGCCTCTGCATAGAGCGGATAGCGCTCGGCGATCAGCTTTTCCATCACCGCCCGCGGATCGTCCTGCTCCAGCAGCGGCCGCCCCGGCCGGCGCGAGACACGCTCCATCAGCACGTCGATGTCCGCCTTCAGCCACACCGAAATGCCCTTTTCCCGCACCCGTTCGCGGGTGGCCGCGCGCATCCACGCGCCACCGCCGGTGGCCAGCACCTGCGGCCCGTCGTTGAGCAGCCGGGCGATCACCCGCTCCTCGCCGTTGCGGAAGAATTCCTCTCCATCCTCGGCGAAGATCTCCGCGATGCTCTTGCCCGCGGCGCGTTCGATCTCGTGATCGGCATCCACGAACGGCAGGTTCAGCCGCTGCGCCAGACGTCGGCCGACGGTGGTCTTGCCCGCGCCCATCAGGCCGATGAGCACGACCGAGCGCGCCCCCAGCCGGGCGTGAATGGTGCGCACGCAGTCCTTCAGGTTGGCCTCGGGCATCGGCTTCGCCTTGTTCAAACGCCGCATCCGCGCTATGCAAAAGCCGGGCGAACGCGGCTTGTGCATAGCGCGCATGGCGGGCATGGTCAAAATCCCGCCGGGAGGTTTTTCAGGGACAAATTGTCATGATGCCGGATTCCATACGCCTGTTGTTAATCATTGGAGGTTTGATTGGAGTCGTCTATGGCGCGGCCTGGGTGCTGGCCAACATGCCACCACGGACGGTGGAGACGACGAAGGAGCTTTCCGATGCCCCCTTGCGCGGCCTGCAATGAACGCAGCCTGCTGCTGATCGAACGCTTTCTGGAAATGATGGCGGCCGAACGCAACGCCGCCGCCAACACGCTGGCCGCCTACGCCCGCGATCTGAAGGATTACGCCGGTTTTCTGGCGCGACGCGGCCGCGCGGTGGACGCGGCGACGGAAGCGGACGTGCTGGCCTTCGTCGCCACCCTGGCCGACATGGGCCTGGCCCGCAGCACCCAGGCCCGGCGCCTGTCCGCCGTCCGCCGCCTGCATGCCTTCCTGCATGGCGAGGGCCTGAGCCAGGACAACCCGGCGCAACATGTGAACAACCCGAAAAAGGCGCGCGCCCTGCCGAAGGTGCTGAGCGTGAAAGAGGTGGAGCGGCTGTTCGCGCAGTCGCGGGCGGACGTGGCGGCGGCGAAGACGCGAAAGGCCCGCCGCCGCGCCCTGCGTTTGCTGGCCATGCTGGAGCTGCTCTACGCCACGGGCCTGCGCGTCTCCGAGCTGGTGGCGCTGAAGGCCGGCGACGTGGATGCCCGGGCCGGGCTGGTGCGGGTGTGGGGCAAGGGCCGCAAGGAGCGCCTGGTGCCGGTGTCGGAGGCGGCGTTGGCGGCGCTGGCGGACTATCGCGCCAGCCTCGCGGAGAGTGGGGGAAAGGGGCGGCTGCGCGCCGCCGGCTGGCTGTTTCCCTCCCGCGGCGCGGCGGGGCACATCACCCGCCAGCGCTTCGCCCAGGAACTGAAAGGGCTGGCGGCGCGCGCCGGCCTCGATCCGGCGCGCCTTTCGCCGCACGTGCTGCGCCATGCCTTCGCCACCCATTTGCTGGAGAACGGCGCCGATCTGCGCGCCGTGCAACTGATGCTGGGCCATGCCGACATCGCCACCACCCAGATCTACACCCACGTGAGCATGGAGCGGCTGCGCCACACGGTGACCCGTCACCATCCTCTGGCACGCGCGTCGCTTGGGCGCAGCGCGGGGCGTTGACAAGCCCCGGCCGCGCGGCCATCAACATCCCGACGGAACGGGGCATTTGGGGTCGATGTCCGGGGGCAACGCTTGATCGCAGGCCGAGTGCATGAAAACCTATCTCGAATTCGAAACCATCATCGCCGAGCTGGAAGGCAAGATCGCCGAGCTGCGCTCCATCTCCTCCGAGGAGGCGGAGGAAGGCGGCATCGACATCGATGAAGAGGTGGCGCAGCTTCAGGCCAAGGTGGAAAAGGCCCTGGCCGATCTCTACAACCGGCTCGATCCGTGGCAGAAGACGCAAGTGGCGCGCCATCCGGAGCGGCCGCACGCCATGGATTACATCAATGCCCTGATCGAGGGGTTCACGCCGCTGGCGGGCGACCGCTGCTTCGGCGAGGATCACGCCATCGTCGGCGGCCCCGGTTGGTTCCGCGGCCGTCCGGTGATGGTCATCGGCCAGGAAAAGGGGCGCGATACCGAAAGCCGGGTGAAGCACAACTTCGGCATGGCCCGTCCCGAGGGCTATCGCAAGGCGGTGCGGCTGATGGACATGGCCGAGCGTTTTTCCATGCCGGTGCTCACCTTCGTGGACACCGCCGGCGCCTACCCCGGCGTCGGCGCGGAGGAGCGCGGCCAGGCGGAAGCCATCGCCCGCTCCACCGAGCGCTGCCTGCTGCTGAAGACGCCGCTGATCGCCACCATCATCGGCGAGGGCGGCTCCGGCGGCGCGGTGGCGCTGGCCACGGCCAACAAGGTCTTCATGCTGGAGCACGCCATCTATTCGGTCATCTCGCCGGAGGGCGCGGCTTCCATCCTCTGGCGCGACCCCTCCATGGCCCAGACCGCGGCCAAGGCGCTGAAGCTCACCGCCCAGGACCTGAAGGAGCTGGGGGTGATCGACGACATCATCGAGGAACCGCTGGGCGGGGCGCATCGCGATCCCGCCGCCACCATCGAGCGCGTGGGCGAGGCCATCGCCGCCGCACTCGAGGAATACGAGGGCATGGACGGCGCGGCCATCCGCCGCGCGCGGCACGACAAGTTCCTGGCCATCGGCCGCACGCTGGGCTGACGTGGCCGCTTCGCCGGGAACCACGAAGAGGACGGCATGAGCGAGCTGGGACCGATCGGACGGAAGATGGAACAGGCCCTGCGCGAGGCCTTCGACCCGACGCATCTGGAGGTCATCGACGAATCGCGCCGCCACGCGGGACACGCCGGCGCCCACCCGCGGGGAGAATCGCACTTTCGCGTCATCATCGTCGCGGACGCCTTCGCCGGCCAGCCGCTGGTTCAGCGCCACCGCATGATCAACGAGGCGCTGGCCGAGCTGTTGCGCGAGAGGGTGCATGCGCTGGCCATCACCGCCCGCACCCCGGACGAAACGCCGTAATGGGATTTTTCGAAAGGTTCAGGGCACCAGCCGGTAGCCGCCCGGCTCGGTGCGCAGGATGGTGGCTTGCGAGGGATTCGGCTCGATCTTCTGACGCAGGCGATAGATGTGGGTTTCCACCGTGTGCGTGGTCACCCCCGCGTTGTAGCCCCACACCTCGGAAAGCAGCACATCGCGGCTGACGGGCTGTTCGCCGGCGCGGTAGAGAAATTTCAGGATGGCCACTTCCTTTTCCGTCAGCCGCACCTTGCGCCCCTGTTCATCGATGAGCAGCTTGGCCGCCGGCTGAAAGGTGTAGGGGCCGATGCGAAGCGTCACGCCTTCGCTCTGCTCATATTGGCGCAGATGGGCACGGATGCGCGCCAGCAGCACCGAGAAGCGGAACGGCTTGGTCACGTAGTCGTTGGCCCCGGCCTCCAGCCCCAGGATGGTGTCGGCCTCTGAATCATGGGCGGTGAGCAGGATCACCGGCGCCGCGAAACCGTTGCGCCGCATGATGCGACAGGCTTCGCGCCCGTCCATGTCCGGCAGACCCACGTCCAGCAGCACCAGATCGCAGATTTCCTTTTTCAGAATATCGATGGCCTCGCCCGCCGTTTCCGTCTCCAGCAGCCGGAACTCGTCATGCAGCGCGAACTGCTCGCGCAGCATCTCGCGCAGCAGCGGGTCGTCGTCCACCATCAACAAGGTCTTGCGATTGCTCATGGTCGCTTCTTTCCTGCCCGTTCTCTTCGGTCAAACGTCCGTCCTTTGCGCCACGCTGTCAAGCGGCCGGACGCGTGGAAGGTTTCACGACCCTTTCACAATCAGTTGAATTTTCCATCTCCTACGTCGCCGGCGTTTCCGTCGCCGGCTGCATGCGAATGCGGGTGATGCGGTGGCGTTCGCGAGCCAGGATCTCGAAGCGAAAGCCGTGGAAGGTGAACACCTGCCCCACTTCCGGGATGGTCTGCGCCTCGTGGATGATCAGCCCGGCGATGGTGGTGGCCCTGTCCTCCGGCAGCTCCCAGCCATAGGCGCGGTTGAGATCGCGCACCGGCATGGCGCCATCGACGATGAAGGCCCGCCCCTCGCGCCGCACCCCTTGCCCGGCGTGATCGTGCTCGTCCGCGATGTCGCCGACGATCTCCTCCATGATGTCCTCCAGCGTCACCAGCCCCTGCACCTCGCCGTATTCATCGACGACGATGGAAAAATGCATCTTGCGCCGCAGAAAGGCGGTGAGCTGATCCAAAAGCGGCGTGTGCTCCGGCACGAACCACGGTTCCAACAGCAAGGCCCGCACATCGATGCGCGCGATGTCGCCGCCCGCGCCGGCCAGTGCGGAGAGCAGATCGCGCGCATGCAGCACGCCGATGATGTTCTCCGGGCTGTTCTCCCAGGCCGGATAGCGGGTGAAGCCATGCTCCAGCACATAGGACAGGATGTCTTCCGGCGGGCGTGAAATGTCGATGCTCTTCATCCGCGTGCGGTGCACCATCACGTCCTCCACCGTCAGCTCGCGCAGGTCCAGCACCCCGTCCAGCATGAACAGGTCGCGGCTCAGCCGGCCGTCGGTGTGCTCCTTCTGCATCTCGATGGCCCCGCGCATCTCCTCGCGGAAGGACAGCACGTTGTGCGCCCTCGAGACATCCGCGCCCAGCAGCTTCAGGATCTGGCGCACCAGCGCCTCCACCACCATCACCACCGGCGCCAGCAGCCGCACCACCCAGCGGATGACGGGCGCAACGCGCAGCGCCACTTTCTCGGCGTTGAGTATGGCGTAGGTCTTCGGCAGCACCTCGCCGAACACCAGCACCAGCGCGGTCATGACGAAGGTGGCCCACACCACCCCCGCCGCGCCGAACAGCTTCAGGAACAGGCTGGTGGCCAGCGCCGAGGCGAGGATGTTCACCAGGTTGTTGCCCAGCAGGATGGCGCCGATGAGCCGTTCCGGCATGTCCAGCAGCGATTTCAGAATCAGCGCGCGAATGTCTCCCTGCCGCGCCAGGTGGGCGATGCGGGCGCGGGAGGTGGCGGTGAGCGCCGTCTCGGAGCCGGAAAAGAAGGCGGAAAGCAACAGCAGCACCAGCACGCTGCCCGCCACCAGCCATGTATCCATCGCGTTCATGGTCGTTTCATGTCGCAGAAAATGGGCCAGATGCAAAATTCGCGCTTGCTGGCGATATGCATGAGAGAAGCGCCAATGGCGATTTTCCGCCATTGGCGCTTCCTTGCCATTCTTTTCGCAACGCCTTGCCTGTCAAGGGCGGCCCAAAGGGCCGCCGCGTAGCGGTTCCACCCTTGACAGGCAAGGCGTTGTGTAACAGCGCGCAGGCGTCAGCCGGCCTTGCCGCAACTTCCGCCCTGCGTCGCTCCCGCATGAGGATCATTTGCGCCCGCGTTTCGGCAGCGGCGCATTCTCGCTGGCGGTCACCAGCGCCAGGCGCTTGAAGCCGGCGCCGGAGAGCGCCCCCATCACCTTCATCACCCGGCCGTAGTCCACGCTCTTGTCCGCCCGCACGTAGATGCGCTCGTTGTAGCCCTCTCCGGCGATGGCCTTCACCTTCGCCGCCAGCGTGTTCACGTCCGTGATTTCCGTATCCATCAGAAACACCCGCCCGTCGCGCTTCACCGTCACCGTCACCGGCTCCTTTTCGCCGGTCAGCGGTTTGGCCTTCGTCTTCGGCAGCTCGATGGGCACGCCGACGGTGAGCATGGGCGCGGCCACCATGAACACGATGAGCAGCACCAGCATCACGTCCACGAACGGCGTGACGTTGATCTCCGCCATCGGCGCCAGCCGCGAACGCCGCCTGCGCCCGCGCCGCCGCGTGCTGGCTTCCGCTCCATGCAGGCCCGCTCCCATGATCCGCTCCTCAGCCCTGCAATTGCCGCGACAGCACGGCGGTGAATTCCTCGATGAAGTTCTCCATGCGCGTGGCCAGCCGCGAGATGTCGTGCGAGAACTTGTTGTAGAAAATCACCGCCGGAATGGCCGCCAGCAGCCCCAGCGCGGTGGCGAACAGCGCCTCCGCCAGACCCGGCGCCACCACCGCCAGATTGGTGTTCTTGGAAATGGCGATGGCCTGAAACGAGTTCATGATGCCCCACACCGTGCCGAACAGCCCGACGAACGGGGCGATGGCGCCGACCGTGGCGAGAATCAGCAGCCGTCGCTCCATCTTCAGGCTCTGGCGTTGCAGCTCCACGTCCATGATCTTCTCCAGCCGCTGCAACAGGCTGGCCGCCCCGCCCTGCTGGCCCTGCGAGCGCTGCCATTCCTGCATGGCGGCCAGGAACAGCGCCGCGGTGCCATCCGCGCCGCGCTGCTGCGCCAACGCCTGGATTTCCGGCAGGGTGCGGCCCGACCAGAAAATCTTTTCGAACCAGTCGATGGCGCGGCGCATGCGGCGCACGGTGGCGAATTTCTCGAACACCACCGCCCAGCACACCACCGAGGCCGTCACCAGCCCCAGCATCACCAGCTTCACCACCAGCGTGGCGCGCAGAAACATGCCCAGCATGCTGAAATCCTGCGCCGCCAGCTGATGCGCCACCTGCGCTTCCATCAATCGCCCTCTTCTTCCGCCGGCAACAGGGGCCGGAGCACATCCATCGCCGCCGCCGGCAACCGCGCCGGGCGGCCCGAATCATCGATCACCGCCACCGTCACCCGTGCGGTAAAAATCGGGCCGGTTTGCGGCGACGATCCATCCGTTATCTCCGGGCGCCGGCGCACCTCCTGCACCGCCTCCAGCCGCACCCGGCTGGCGCGCACCAGCCGCGTGCGCACCTCCAGCACGTCGTCCAGCACCGCCGGGCGCAGGAAATCGCATTCCATGCGCCGCACCACGAAAAACAGTCGCCTGCCGCGCTCATCGGCGAGCCTTCCGTGGCGGATGTTCAACAGCCGCAGGAAATCCGTGCGCGCCCGCTCGCAGAACCGCAGATAATTGGCGTGATAGACCACGCCACCGGCGTCGGTATCCTCGTAATAGACCCGCACCGGCAGCACGTGCTCCCGCCCCGTGAGGCGTCCGGCCAGCTCCCGTCCGTTTTCCGCCGCGTCCCGCGCCAAGGCTCGTTTCCCGTTCGTTTTCCGCCGGCTACCGGCTTGCGCCAGCGGGCGCTTTCTGTCAAGCAGCGGGCGAGGAGAAACACCATGCGCATACTCTACCTTGGCGACATCGTGGGGCGGGCCGGGCGCAGCGCCGTCATCGAGCGGCTCCCCCGGCTGCGCGAGGAGCTGCGGGCGGATTTCGTCATCGTCAACGGCGAGAACGCCGCCGGCGGCTTCGGCATCAACGCCAGGATCGCCCGGCAATTGCTGGATGCCGGCGCCGATGTCATCACCACCGGCAACCACGCCTTCGACCAGCGCGAGGCGCTGACCTTCATCGACGGCGAGCCGCGCCTGTTGCGCCCGCTGAACTACCCCGCCGGCACGCCGGGCAAGGGCGCGGGATTGTATGAAGCGGCCAATGGCAAGCAGGTTCTGGTGGTGCTGGCCATGGGCCAGGTGGGCATGCATCCCATTCTCGACAGCCCGTTCACGGCGGTGGAGCGGGAGCTTGCGGCTTGCCCCTTGCGCGAAATGGCGGACGCCATCGTCATCGACATGCATGCGGAAGCCACCTCGGAAAAAGCCGCCATGGGACATTTCTGCGACGGCCGCGCCTCGCTGGTGGTCGGCTCGCACACCCACATCCCCACGGCGGACGCCATGATCCTGCCTTCCGGCACCGCCTATCTCACCGACGCCGGCATGTGCGGCGATTACGATTCGGTCATCGGCATGGAAAAGGACGAGCCGCTGCACCGCTTCTTGCACCGCTATTCCGGCGGACGCTTCGAGCCGGCGTCCGGCGAGGCCACCCTCTGCGGCGTGCTGGTGGAAACCATCGATGCCACCGGCCTTGCGCGAGCCATCGCGCCGCTGCGCCTCGGCGGCCGGCTGCCGGAGGCATGGCCGGATTTTTGACAGCCGCGACAATAGCCGCCATATCGGAAACAACCGGACTTGCCCGACACAATTGTGCGGAGAAGACAACGATGGCAGGACATTCGCAATTCAAGAACATCATGTACCGCAAGAACCGGCAGGACGCCGCGCGGTCGAAACTGTTCGCCAAGCTCTCGCGCGAGATCATGGTGGCGGCGAAGCTGGGCGGGCCGGATCCGGATTCCAACCCGCGCCTGCGGCTGGCCATCCAGAACGCGCGCGCCAATTCCATGCCCAAGGACAACATCCAGCGCGCCATCAACCGCTCCACGGGCGCGGACGCCGACAATTACGAGGAAGTGCGCTACGAGGGCTACGGCCCCGGCGGCGTGGCGGTGATCGTCGAGGCGCTCACCGACAACCGCAACCGCACCGCCTCTTCCGTGCGCTCCATCTTCACCAAGCACGGCGGCAACATGGGCGAAACGGGATCGGTGGCCTTCATGTTCCAGCGGGTTGGCGAGATCGTCTACAAGCCCGACGCGGCCGACGCCGATGCGGTGATGGAGGCGGCCATCGAGGCCGGCGCGGAGGACGTCGTTTCCGATGACAGCGGGCATACCATCATTTGCGCCTTCGAGGATCTGGGCGCGGTGAGTCAGGCGCTGACGGAAGCGTTGGGCGAGCCGGAATCGGTCAAACCCGTGTGGAAGCCCACCACCACCACCGAGCTGGACGCCGAAAAGGCCGAGAAGGTGCTGCGCCTGATCCAGGCGCTGGAAGAGGACGACGACGTGCAGAACGTCTATTCCAACTTCGAGGTTTCCGACGAGGTGATGCGGAAGCTCACCGCGGCGTGAGTTTTCCCCACCTTCCGCAGCGCATTTGCAGTGACGCCGATTGGCGGGTTATAGTGCGCGCGCAATCAGGGAGATGCGCGCACGCCCGCCATGTTGCACGCGCAAGAGGCAGAAACCGTTCGTTATCCGGCGCTGGTGCTCAATGCCGACTACCAGCCGTTGAGCTATTATCCGTTGTCCCTGTGGAGCTGGCAGCAGGCCATCAAGGCGGTGTTCCTGGATCGGGTGCGGGTGCTTTCCGAATACGAGCAGGTGGTGCATTCGCCTTCCTTCGAGATGCGCCTGCCTTCGGTGGTGGCGTTGAAGGAATATATCGCGCCGCCGAAGCGCGCCGCGTTCACCCGCTTCAACCTGTTTCTGCGCGACGAGTTCACCTGCCAGTATTGCGGCGGACACGAGGAGCTGACCTTCGATCACGTGATCCCGCGTTCGCGCGGCGGCCGCACCACCTGGGAGAACGTGGTCGCCGCCTGCTCCGCCTGCAACCTGAAGAAGGGCAACCGCCTGCCCGGGGAAGCGCACATGCACCCGCGCCGCCGACCGCACGAACCCTCGCCCTTCGAGCTGCGCGAAAAGGGCCGGCGCTTTCCGCCCAATTTCCTGCATGAGAGCTGGATGGACTATCTCTACTGGGATGCCGAGCTGGAACCCTGAAGATCGGTGGAATCCTCATGCTTCGCCCATGATGGTCATTGTTCG
>JALVFB010000139.1 GCA_027030295.1 Hyphomicrobiales bacterium | reverse complement strand
GTAGGCAATCACCGCCAGCGTCATCATCGTCCACGGAAAGGCGATGAGCAGCGCCAGCGACAGCACGATGCCCGCCAGCAGCGGCAGCACCCACTCGCGCGGGATTCGCCTTGTCAGCTTCTTGCCGGAGAAGGTGGGCAGCCGCGAGATCATGCCCAGCGCCACCAGCGCCACCCACGGCAGCACCACCGGCGCAATGGAAGCGCCATCTGAAACAAGGCCCAGAAAGCCCGGAAACATCGGCGAAATCGCCAGCAGCGCCCCCGCCGGCGCCGGAATGCCGACGAAGAACGCCTTCTGCCATTCCGGCGCGTCCTCGTCGTCCAGCATCACGTTGAACCGCGCCAGCCGGAGCGCGCAGGCGATCACCAGCGCCAGCGCCACCACCCAGCCCAGGTTCTTCAGCGCATGCAGCGACCACAGATAGATGAGCACCGCCGGCACCACGCCGAAGTTCACGAAGTCGGCCAGCGAATCCAGCTCCGCGCCGAACCGCGAGGTGCCCTTCAGAAGCCGCGCCAGGCGCCCGTCGATGGCGTCCAGCACCGCCGCCAGGATGATCGCCCCCACCGCCAGCTCGTAACGCCCCTCGATGCCCAGCCGGATGGCCGTCACCCCGGCGCTCACCGCCAGCAGGGTGACGAGATTGGGCAGCAGGGTGCGCAGCGGGATCATGCGCAGCCGCCGCATCCGCTTGCGCCGCCGCACCGGGCGCCCGTGCTCGAAACTGTCTCCCGCCGCGTGTTTCATCATCAGGTTCATGATTCAGCGTTTGCCTTTCACCATTGTAGCACGGCCGGCGCGGCCCATGCCATGGGTCAATTCTGCCGCCGCCCGCCCGGGGCATTCTCGCCGGTGCGCTGCAACAGGTGCCGCCGCGCCGCCGGTTCCAGCCAGTAGCGGGAGGTATCCACCGTCTGCCAGTTCACCTCATCCCGGAACAGGCCGAAAATATCGCCATAGGAGAAGGCGCCGAACGGCTTGCGCGGCAGCCGTTCCAGCAGCGACGGGCCATAGAGCCGCTTCAGGTCGGCCGGATCGTAGCCCATGAAGGTCAACAGCGTCGGCGCGATATGGAAATGCCGCGCCGCGCCGTAGTTCACTTCCGCGGCTTGCCGGACGCGCCGCAGCAACGGCGCGTTGCCGGTGATGATCAGCAGCGGCACCAGCCCCTCGCGCGGGTCGGGATCGTGGGTGGAACAGTGGGTCATGGCGTCCGCATCCAGGTTCTGGCCATGGTCGGAGGTGTAGATGATCAGCGTGTCCTTCAGGTCGGTCTTGCGCAGCAGTTGGCGGAAGAATTCGTCCACGTTCCAGGCCACCGCGTTGCGGTAGGAATTCACCTTCGATTCGGCGGTTTCCTTGCCCGCTTCCGTGATGGTGGGGCGGAAGCGGCGCCGGTTTGCGGGATAGTCCGCGTCAAAGGGAAAATGCGCGCCGTTCTTGTTGGCGTAGATGAACAGTGGCCTGTCGCTGGTTTTCAGCAGGCGCACCAGCTTCTCCAGCAGGGCGAAGTCCAGCCGCGTCGTCGGCACGTCGTCGAAGCGGATGATCTGGTCGATGAAGCGCGCCTCGCGCATGGTCATGAAGTTCTGAAACCTGCCGGGATCCTGCACGAAGCCGGACTGGCCGTCCATGTAGATGGTGGAGAAACCGGCTTTTTTCGCCCATTGCCAGAGGGTGGGGTAGGTGCGGGCGCTCTTCACCATGACGTGCGGCTGCGCGGTGAAACGCAGGATGGCGTTGGCGTAGCTGGAGCAGTTGCCGCCGGAGACGGCGGGGCCGAAGTCGGCGGAGACGCGCCGCAGCGCCGGCAGGTGGGGCGTGACGGGGTTGCCGGGCCGGAAGTCGAGATAATCGGGCCGCAGGCTCTCTTCCACCAGGAACACGATGTGCTTCACCGGCGGCTTGCGCACGGGCGCGAACGGCACCGCCATGCGGCTTCCCATCCGGTGTGTCAGCGCCCGCTCCAGCCCCACGGCGCTCACCGCCAGCGGCTGGAACTGCGTCGGCAGGGCCTGCGAGCCGCCACCGGAGCGCAGGAAGATGATGGTGGCGATCAGCGCCGTCGGCACCGCCGGCGCCCAGAACAGCCAGGTGAGCGCCGTGCGCAGCCAGCCGCGCTTCAGGTGTGCCGGAATGACGATGATGGTCAGGGTGGCGACGAACGCGACCAGCGCCCAGGGCAGGATGGCGCCATATTCCTGCATGGCCCGGCCCGCCTCGTGCCGCGCCGCCCACAGGGAGAGCACGTCGAACACGCTCAGCGACGAGCCGGAAATGGTCTGATAGGCCCAGCCGGCGGCGGTGGTGAGCGCGATGACCAGCCCCCAGAACAGGCGCACCCAGCGGTTCGGATGCAGGGCGGCGATGAGCAGCGCGCCATAGCTCACCACCCACAGCCCCAGGAAGAAGGCGAGCGTGACATACCGCTGCTGGCCGACGAGCAGCTCCGCCCGCCCCATCAGGCCGAATCCGGTGGCCGCCATCAGGATGAGGGTGGCGACGACCTTCACGCCGATCAGCAGCCAGTCGCCTTTTTCTTCCCGTCTGAAAAGTTCCGAACCCATGTCGAATCTCCCCTCCCGGCATGGCAACATGTTTCGCGACGGCACAAACAGCCGTTTGCGCAACCCCAACGGGCAATTTCCATGCCAATGAAGGAAAGGGAGAGACGCTCAGCCGCGCCGCGGTTCGGGCGGGGGCAGGGGGCAGGCCATGTCGGCGATGATGGTTTCGCCGGCCACCGCCCGCTGGCCTTTCAGGACGATGGGTTCCACGCCGGGCGGCAGCCACACGTCCACCCTGGAGCCGAAGCGAATGAGGCCGATGCGCTGCCCGGCCGCCACATTGGCGCCCTCATGCGTGAAACGCACGATGCGCCGCGCCACCAGGCCGGCGATCTGCACCATGCCGATGCGCCGCCCGTCCGCCATTTCGATGGAAAAGGCCTGCCGTTCGTTGTCCTCGCTGGCCTTGTCCAGCTCGGCGTTGACGAACTTGCCGGGGATGTAGGTGAGCGCCGCGATGTGTCCGTCCACCGGCGCGCGGTTGATGTGCACGTCGAACACGTTCATGAAAATGGACACGCACACCCGCGCTTCGTCCGAGCCGAGATCGAGCTCCGGCGGCGGCGGCGCGGTGCGGATGGAGGAAACCACACCGTCCGCCGGCGCGATCACCAGCCCCTCGCGCACCGGTGTCGTGCGTTCCGGGTCACGGAAGAAATAGGCGATCCAGGCGGCGAGGATGACGAACAGCCAGCCGATGAAGTCCGGCAGCAGCCAGAAGGACAGCAACGCCGCCGA
>JALVFB010000138.1 GCA_027030295.1 Hyphomicrobiales bacterium | reverse complement strand
TTACGTTCCCCCTTCACCCCACAACAAGAAGTGCGCCATTCGCTGCCATATCCTCAACAGCGAAGCGCCCTGGATGCCCGGCACAAGGCCGGGCATGACGTAATATATTGACTTTGAGAGATAAAAAATAGTCCCGAGATGTCTCGGCACCACCTTTCCATATGCGGATCAGAACGATAGCCAATCCATTTGTGCTGACAAGTTGTTGTTGGAATTTCCTTGGACACCAGTGGGCTTTCGCCGGAATGACGAGTTCATGGGGCGCGGAGGGTCATTCCGGGGCGGCTGGGGGCTTGCGAGAGACCGAATCGGCGGTGCGCAGCACGTTGCGCACGCCGGCGGCCAGGCCCAGCAGGCTGCCGACGATGACGCCCCATGGCTTGCTGCCCAGCCAATGATCGATGCCCCAGCCCAGCAACACGCCGGCGATCAGTCCGGCGCTAAGGTCGGTGAGCAGGCGCATGACCAGGTGCGAGGCGCTGGCGTGCGGATTTTCGCCGCGGCTTTCCCCGCGTTCGTGGCGCTGGCGCAGGGCCTCGATGTCGCGGGCCAGTTCGTCCAGGCGGCGGCGGTCATTGTCGCTCGTGGTCATGGCGTCTCCGTCTTGCAACACCCGGCTGGTGTATCCTAGGATTGCATATCGGACAGGGAAACATGATAACCTTTCGATAACCAACCTTTTCTAGCATACCTGAAGGGACGATGCCTGGAATGCTCGAATCGGACAGGAAAATGTTGTTGAAGGCCATTCAGTTGCTGGAAATGGGCGACTGGGACGCGGCGCACCGCATCGCGCAGCAGCATCCGGACGCCTATGGCAACTGGCTGCACGCCATCCTGCACAAGATCGAAGGCGACCGCTCCAACGCCGCCTACTGGTATAACCGGGCGGGGTCGCCGGAGCGCATCGCGCAGCGGCCGGAAGAGGAGTTGAAGGAACTGCGCGACAAGCTGGAACACGCCTACTGAGCCGCCTCTTCTTCCGATATCGGGAGCCATGAAGCCCGCGTGATGGCGGGCTTTTTTGATGGCGCATCGGTCGCGCGGCATGGGTGGGCACGAAAAAGGGCGGCGCGAACGCCGCCCAGTCGGTTTGCGCGATAAACGCAACCAGAGGGATTATCCGCCGAAAATGTCGCGGGTGATGTTGTTGTACCAGCTGTGCGCGTAGAAGACCTCGCGCTTGTAGTATTCAGCCGGCGCATCACCCGGGGTGAGGCCGCCCGAGACCTTCATGATCTTCGAGCCGTCCCTGGCCAGCTTGTAGACCGCGGCAACGGAGAAGCCCCAGTCGTCCGCGGCGATGGAGTAGCAGGTGTTCACATAGGCCGGGGCCGGCGGCTCCTTGCCGTTGAGCAGCGCGGCGACGGAAGCGGCGCACACCTTGGCCTCGGAGTTCGCGGCATAACCCGATTTCGGCATGCCCTTGGCGATGGAGGCGTCGCCGATCACGTGGATGCCCTTGTGAATCGTCGACTCGAAGGTGTGCAGATTCACCGGGCACCAGCCGGAATCGTTGGTCAAGCCCGCCACGTGGGCGATCTTGCCCGCCTTCTGCGCCGGCACCACGTTCAGCACGTCGGCCTTGATCTTGTCGCCGAACCTGGTGGTGACGGTCTTGCTGGCCACGTCCACGGAGACGACGCCGGCCTCTTCCTGCGCGCCGCGCCACTCGATCATGGCGTTGTCGGAGCCGAAGCCGTAGAACTTCTTCCACGCCGCCTTGAACAGGCCCTGCTTGGAGAACTTGGGCTTCGGGTCCAGGATGATGATCTTGGACTTCGGCTTGTGCTTCTTGAAGTAGTTGGCGATGAGCGAGGCGCGCTCATACGGCCCCGGCGGGCAGCGATAGGGATTCGGCGGAGCGCAGAGGACGAACAGGCCGCCGTCCTTCATGGCCTCCAGCTGCTTGCGCAGGGTCACCGTCTGCTCGCCGGCCTTCCAGGCGTGCGGCACGGTCTTCGTCGCCGCCTCGTCGTAGCCCTCGATGGTCTCGTAGCGGAAGTCGATGCCCGGGGCGACGACGCAGCGGTCATAGGCGAAATCCTTGCCGCCGGCGGTCTTCACCACCTTCTTTTCCGGGTCGATGGCGGTGACCATGTCGTGCACCACGTTGATGCCCGCTTTCTTCAGGCCGTCGTAGCCGAAGCGGATCTGCTCGATGGTGCGCTTGCCCGCCAGCACCTCGTTGGACATGAAGCAGGTGTGGTAGTGCTGGTTCGGCTCGATGAGCGTCACGTCGATGCCCGGATCGAAGATCTTCAGGTAGCGCGCGCAGGTGGCACCGCCCGGGCCGCCGCCTACCACGACGACCTTCTTCGACGCGCCCAGCACCACGTTGGGCATGCCGGCCACGCCCGCCGCCGCCGCGACGCCGGTGGCCTGGATGAATGTTCTGCGATTGACCTTCGTCATGTTCGATATCTCCCTCGCTTGGCCCGTCACTGCTGGCTGGCGTAGAACTCGAGAACGGCGTTCAGGCCCTTCTCGCCCTTGCTCTTCATCAGCTTGTTCACGCGCTTCTTCATCTTCTTGGTCATTTCACGCTTGCCGCTGATGAAGTCGGCCATGGTGAAATGCAGGTAGGGCAGCCACTGACCGGCCAGAACGGGAATGCCCTCGTCGGCCTTCCTGCCGCCGTCCTCGTGGCACTTCTCGCAGTATTTCTCGGCCAGCGGAGCGCCCATCTTGGCCAGGCCGGCGTCGAACTTCTGCTTCGCCGGCACCCATTTCTGCTTTGCATAATGGGCGGCCAGGCGCTTGATCTCGTCGTCGGTGTAGCCCTTGGCGATGCGGCCCATGATGGTGGAGGGGATTTCGCCGGAGGCGAAGCCCTTCATCTGCTCCATGAGGAACTCGGCATCATGGCCGCCGATGTTGGGAATGGCCGGGCCGCCGGAGGCGCCATTCGGCCCGTGGCAGCCATCGCATTGCGCGGCCAGCATCTCGGCGCTGGCGCCCGAGATCAGTTCGGGCTTCTTCTTGCCGCCATGGCTGTCCGCCTCGGCGGACACGGTCGCCAGCGCCAGCGCAAGGCCGGCCAGCAGCAAGGTGTGCTTCCTTCTCCCTGGCATTTGTCTCCTCCTTGTTGCCGGTTTGGATTCGTGGCCCTTCCCCTGGAAGAGCCGGGAGCACCCCGCCTGCCACCACATGATCCTTCGGGGCGGCAGAGGGAATTCGCACACTCTCGCATGTTGCGACCATGGGGTCTGTGCGAGAGCGGGGAAACGAATCACTGGTCGCGGGCAAGCGCCTGTTCGAGCAGCGCTACCGCCTTGTCAATGTTCTTGCGGCGGGCGATTTCCAGCGGCGTT
>JALVFB010000137.1 GCA_027030295.1 Hyphomicrobiales bacterium | reverse complement strand
GTTCTTCCTTGGCGCCGGGCTGCTGTTGCTGGCGCTGGCGGTGGGAGCCTGGCGTTTCCTGCGCTGGGTGGAGCGGCACGACGGCTCCACGCCGGAGGAGGGGGCGGCATGAACGCGCCGCTGGAAAGATTGGCATGGCGCGGGCTGGACGCCATTTCGCCGTGGTGGCGCATGCTGGCGCTGCTGGTTGCCTTCACCGTCGTGCTGGCGGGCATGATCTGGCAGCAACAGCAGCGGCTGGCGCACGGGCGCGAGCTGATCCTGCGGGTGCGGCCCTTCGATCCGCGCGATCTGCTGCTCGGCCATTACGTCACGCTGCAATTCGACATCTCCTCCATTCCCGCAAGCGCGTTCACTTCTTCCGTGCCGGACGGAAACGGGGTGCGCGGAAGGAGCGTTTACGTGGTGCTGCGCAAGCAGCCCGGTTCGCCCTTCTGGACGCTGGCGCGGGCTTCCTGGGAACCTCCCGCCGGCCTGGCGCCGGACGAGGTGATGCTGAAGGGACGCGCGCAGCATGCCTTCGACGGCAGGGTGCGGGTGAGCTATGGCATCGAGCGCTATTACGCGCCGAAGGAACGGGCGCGGGCGCTGGAGCGGCTGGTGCGCGGGCGTTGGCGCTTCGATACGGCGCGCGGGCGCATGGTGCGCGAGGAAGGCGGGGAGCCGCCGGGCATCATCCTGAAGGTGGACGAGCGGGGCGGGGGCATCATCACCGGCTGGCTCATCGACGGCAGGCGGGTGATGGAAGAGCGGCTGTTCTGATGTCCGGCGCCTGGTGCGGCGTGTGGCGAATTTCCGCACTTTCCAGGCTTGGCGTTCATGTATTCGCTTTCGCTAATAAGCTTGACTTCCATCAATGCGCGGTTTTGCCGACAGGCGCTAACGTCTCCCATGATACGGGAGGAATCACGGGGAACGTTGGCGCCATGAGTATCTGCTCCGTTGTCGTGCATTCGAGGCCGGAAGCCACGCTGAAAGTGTCCACGACCATCGAGAACATGCCCCATTGCGAGGTGATGGGCGCGGAAAACGGGCGCATCGTGGTCGTGATCGACGTGCGCAACCGGGCGGTCATGAGCGATACCATCATGGCGCTGAACGACGTGGAGGGCGTCGTGGGGGTGTCCCTGATCTATGAATACTTCGAAGAGGACGACGAACTCGGCGTGCCGGAACAGGCCGCCGAACCGGTTCCGTTCGCTGATGGAGGGAGTTGCGGCATCTGATTCCTGCCGCGCGTTTTCGCAATCGCGAGCTGCAAAGGGAGAGGCTGGTCATGACGATGGAACTCAACCGGCGCGATTTCATCAAATCGCAGGCGGCGATGGCGGCGGCGGCCGTCGCCGGCATTTCATTGCCCGGCATCATCGAGGCGCAGGCCGCGCAGGACGATCCGGACATCCGCTGGGACAAGGCGGCATGCCGCTTCTGCGGCACCGGCTGCTCGGTGCTGGTGGGTGTGAAGAACGGCAAGGTGGTGGCCACCCAGGGCGACCCGGACGCGCCCGTGAACAAGGGGCTGAACTGCATCAAGGGTTACTTCCTGACCAAGATCATGTATGGCGCCGACCGGCTGACCAAGCCGCTGCTACGCATGAAGAACGGCAAGTTCGACAAGAACGGCCAGTTCCAGGAGATCAGCTGGGACGAGGCGTTCAAGATCATGGCCGAGAAGTTCGTCGAGGCGCGGCGCAAGAAGGGGCCGAAGGGCATCGGCATGTTCGGCTCCGGCCAATGGACGATCTGGGAAGGCTACGCCGCGCAGAAGCTGATCAAGGCGGGCTTCCGCTCCAACTCGCTGGAGCCGAACGCGCGGCACTGCATGGCCTCCGCGGTGGGCGCCTTCATGCGCGCTTTCGGCATCGACGAGCCGGCCGGCTGCTATGACGACATCGAGGCCACGGACACCTTCGTGCTGTGGGGCTCCAACATGGCGGAGATGCACCCCATCCTGTGGTCGCGCGTCACCAACAGGCGCCTCACGCACGACAAGTGCCAGGTGCACGTGCTCGGCACCTTCCGCAACCGCTGCTTCGAGCTGGCGGACAACGGCATCATCTTCAAGCCGCAGACGGATCTGGCGATCGCCAACTTCATCGCCAACTACATCATCCAGAAGGGCACGTATAACAAGGAGTTCATCGAAAAGCACGTGCACTTCAACGTCACGCCCACGGACATCGGCTATGGCCTGCGCGCCAACGATCCGCGCGAGAAGAAGGCCAAGAACCGGGCCAAGGGCAAGCTGACGAAGATCACCTTCGAGGAATACAAGAAGCACGTGTCCAAATACACGGCGGACTACGTGTCCGAGCTGTCCGGCGTGCCCAAGGAACAGCTCATCAAGCTGGCGGAAGCCTATGCCGACCCGAACCGCAAGGTGGTGTCCTTCTGGACCATGGGCTTCAACCAGCACACCCGCGGCGTGTGGGTGAACGGCCTCGTCTACAACATCCACCTGCTGATGGGCAAGATCGCCGAGCCGGGCAATTCGCCGTTCTCGCTCACAGGCCAGCCCTCGGCCTGCGGCACGGCGCGCGAGGTGGGCACCTTCACGCACCGCCTGCCGGCCGACCTGGTGGTGAAGAGCGACGCGCACTGCAAGTATGCAGAGAAGGTGTGGAAACTGCCTCCGGGCACCATTCCGCGGGCCAACGGCAAGATGGACGGCAAGGATCAGCCGGATATCACCGGCAAGCCGCTGGGCAAGACGCTCATCCACGCCGTGGCCATGCACCGGGCGCTGCATGATGGCGTGATGAACGTGTTCTGGGTGATGTGCAACAACAACCTGCAGGCCGCGGCCAACTTCAACAACGAATCGTGGCCCGGCTGGCGCAACCCGGACAACTTCATCATCGTCTCCGACCCGTATCCAACGGTGTCCGCCATCGGCGCCGACCTCATCCTGCCCACCGCCATGTGGACGGAGAAGGAAGGCGCCTACGGCAACTCCGAGCGCCGCACGCAGTTCTGGCGGCAGCAGGTGAAGGCGCCGGGCGAGGCGCGCTCCGACCTGTGGCAGATCGTGGAGTTCTCCAAGTATGTGAAGGTGGACGACGTGTGGCCCGCCGAGCTGCTGGAGAAGGCGCCCGAATACAAGGGCAAGACGTTGTTTGACGTGCTCTACAAGAATGGCCAGGTGGACAAGTTCCCGGCGCCCGGCAAGGTGAAGGACGAGCGCGGCAACGAGTATGACAACGACGAGTCCGAGTATTTCGGGTTCTACATCCAGAAGGGCCTGTTCGAGGAATACCGCATCTTCCAGTGGGAGGGGCCGAAGAAGGGCCACCAGATGGCGCCCTACGACGACTACCACAAGGTGCGCGGCATGCGCTGGCCGGTCATCGACGGCAAGGAGACGCTGTGGCGCTTCCGGGCCGGTTACGATCCGGTGGTGCGGATGTACAAGCCCGACGCCAAGGACGGCGAGGTCTATTTCTATGGCAAGAAGGATGGACGGGCGAACATCATCTGCGCGCCATATGAGCCGCCGGCCGAGCCGCCCGACAACGAATACGACCTGTGGCTGGCCACCGGCCGCGTGCTGGAGCACTGGCATTCCGGCTCCATGACGCGCCGCGTGCCGGAGCTGTTCCGCGCCATGCCCTACGCCAAGGTCTACATGAACAAGAAGGACGCGCGGAAACGCCGGCTGCGCAACGGCTCGAAGGTGAAGGTCATCACCCGCCGCGGCGAGATCGTGGCGCGCGTGGAAACGCGCGGCCGCAACCAGCCGCCGGAGGGCCTCATCTTCATCCCGTGGTTCGACGCCGGGCGTCTGGTGAACAAGCTGACGCTGGATCAGACCGACCCGTTGTCGAAGGAGACGGACTACAAGAAGTGTGCCTGCAAGGTGGTGAAGGCCTGATCCCGCGTTTTCCGGTCTGGTGGCATGGCGGAGCGTATTCGCCATGCCACCCGCCGCCGGGGTGGTGAACGGCTATCTCCTCCTGGTTCCGTCGGGGGCGAACGGAAGGCGTTGATCGTGTTCCCCTGACGGAACTGGTGGGAGAGAGCCGGGGCCGGAGATGTCCGTATACCCGTGCTGAACACTGAAGAGGGGCGCGCGGCCATGGCGGGTGGCAGGAAAATGGACAGGCGGCGCTTTCTGATCAACCTGGCGCGCACCGCCGGCGGGGTGTCCCTGCTTGCGCTGGGCATCGGGATTCATGCCCGCTCGGCGAAAGCGGTGCCGCCGGAATACATCCGCCCGCCCGGCGCGCTGGACGAGGAAAAGTTCCTTTCCGCCTGCATCCGCTGCGGCGTGTGCGTGCGCGACTGCCCCTATGACATCCTGAAACTGGCCGAGCTGGGTTCCGATCATCCGGCCACCGGCACGCCCTATTTCGTGGCGCGCACCGGCCCATGCGAGATGTGCGAGGACATTCCCTGCATTCCCAATTGCCCGACCAACGCGCTGGATCATGCGCTCAAGGACATCACGAAGGCGCGCATGGGGCTGGCGGTGCTCATCGATCAGGAAACGTGCATCGCCTTTCAGGGGCTGCGCTGCGAGGTCTGCTACAATATCTGCCCCGTGCGCGGAAAGGCGTTGACGCTGGAATACCGGCCCAACAAGCGCTCGGGGCGGCATGCGCTGTTCATTCCCGTGGTGCATTCCGAACATTGCACCGGCTGCGGCCTGTGCGAGAAGGCCTGCATCCTGGAGCGCGAGGCCATCAAGGTGTTGCCCATTCGGCTCGCCAAGGGCGAGCTGGGGCACCATTACCGCCTGAGCTGGAAGGAAAAGGCCAGGGCCGGGCGTTCTCTGGTGACGCCGGACAAGCCACACGAATTCAATCTGCCCGAGGGCGTGAAATACGATTATGAAACCGGCCGCATCTATCGCGAGGAGAAACCGGCGGATGCGCGCGGCAAGTCCACCCGTGGCGGAAAGGCGCCGGGAGCGGCGCCGGAAGCCGGCGCCATGCCGGGCACGTCGGCCAATCCGCTGGACGTGCTCAATCGCGGCTTGCAGGAGGCGAAGTAGGCCATGGCCACGCCAATCGAACAATTGGGCCGGGACGCGCTGGCGGCGAAGGGCTTCTTTGGCGCCTACAAGTGGCTCATCCTGCGGCGAATCGTGCAGGCGGCCATCATCGCCCTGTTCATCATCGGGCCCGTCGGCGGCGTGTGGGTGCTGAAGGGCAATCTCGCCGGTTCCTGGCTGTTCGAAACGGTGCCGATGGTGGAGCCGTTCGTGTTTCTGCAGATGCTGGCGGCGGGGATGTTCGGCTTTCTCACCACCACGCTTCTGGGCGTGGCCGTCGTGGTGGCCTTCTATGCGCTCATCGGCGGGCGCGCCTACTGCGCCTGGGTGTGTCCGGTGAACGTGATCACCGACGCCGCGGCCTGGGTGCGGCGCAGGCTGGGCATTGCGCAATCGGCGAAGATCTCGCCACAGACGCGCTTCTGGATGCTGGGCGCGGCGCTGGTGCTGGCGGCGCTGTCCGGCCAGTTGGCCTATGAACTGGTGAACCCCGTCTCCATCGTCCACCGCGGCCTGATCTATGGCATGGGCGCGGCCGGCTGGCTGGTGGTGGCGGGCATATTCCTGTTCGACGTGGTGGTGACGAAACACGGCTGGTGCAGCCACGTGTGCCCCATGGGGGCGATGTATTCGCTCATCGGCGCGCCGGCGCTGGTGAAGGTGCGCACGCCGAATCGCGAGCAGTGCGATGATTGCATGGAATGTTTCGAGGTCTGTCCGGAGCCGAAAATTCTGCCGCCCGCTCTCCGCCAGGGCATGCGGCAGGGGTTGCCGGCGGTGGTTTCGTCTTCCCTTTGCACCCGTTGCGGGCGTTGCGTGGATATTTGCTCGAAGGACGTGTTCGCGTTCGGATTCTTGACCACGGGCAAGGCGAAACCGGGAGAAGCGGGCGAAAATGCCCCGGGGAAGAAGGATGGAGAACTGAAGAAGGCATCGTGATGGAGGGAGTCATGAAGAAGATCACGCTGGCTGCCATGGCGGCCACCTTCCTGCTGGGGAGCAGCATGCTGGCGATGGCGGAGGTGAAGTCGCTGCGCGGCGACCTGCCGCTGGATGCGAAGGCCAAGCCGCCGCACAAGGCGCGGGTGATGTCGAAATCCGGCGGCTACAAGCGGGCCTGGAAACTGCAACCGCCGCTGATTCCGCACAAGATCGACAAGGAGCGCATCTCGCTGGACGAGAATTCCTGCTTCCGTTGCCATGCGCCGGATACCTACAAGGCGGAGAAGGCGCCGATGATCTCAAAGTCGCATTTCAAGGATCCGGAGCATCCCAGCGACAAGAACTTCATCCGCCGCCGGTGGTTCTGCTATCAGTGCCATGTGCCGCAGGTGGAGGCCAAGCCGCTGGTGGAGAACGTGTTCGGACAATGACGGGCACGCGGCTCGCCGTGCGCTCCATGCCGCTGGCGGTCGCTGGCCTGATTTCGATTGGAAACAGGCAAGGGAAGCATTGAGATGAGCGAGGGAAATGCCGGGAAGGGGATATGGAAAAAGCTCGTCAGCGGCACCATGCTGGCGGGCATCGTGCTGGGCGTCATTCTCTGGGGCGGCTTCAACTGGGCGATGGAGCTGACGAACAACGAATCCTTCTGCATCTCGTGCCACGAGATGAAGGACAACGTGTATGAAGAATATACGGATTCGCCCCACTACATGAACCGTTCCGGTGTGCGCGCCACCTGCCCGGACTGCCACGTGCCGCGGCCCTGGATCTACAAGGTCATCCGCAAGATCCAGGCATCGAACGAGCTGTATCATCACTTCATGGGCACCATCGATACCCGTGAAAAGTTCCTCAAGCACCGCGGTGAGCTGGCGGTGCACGTGTGGAAAACCATGAAGGCCACCAACTCGCGCGAATGCCGCAACTGCCATGACCAGACCTACATGGACTTCGAAAAGCAGGAGGAGCGCGCGGCGGATCGCCACGAGGAGGCATTCGACAAGGGCATGACCTGCATCGATTGCCACAAGGGCATCGCGCATCAGCTGCCCAAGGGCTGGAAGGAACTGGCCAAGAAAAACGGCCTCATGCCCACGGCCAGCGAAGGCGAGTGACGCTGGCCTTTTGTGGCAAGCGACCGGCATGTTCACGGGCCGCCACCGAGGCGGCCCGTGCCTGGTTGGGCGGTCACAAGCATGCGTCTTTCGCAAGGGCGGCATGCAGGCGGCCGGATTGCGGCAAGATGCGCTTTTTCGGCCCTTGCGGGACGCAGCGGGTGTCGCTATATCGTTCCCGCTTCCGGGAACGAGCGTATCGCGGAATGCAAACCGGCCGGCAGCCTTGCCGGCTTGTTTCGTGGGGCGAACAAGGGGAACCTGACGCGCCTTAAGGGTTTCACATCTGCTGGTTGGGGAGGACTTCCGATGAACGAGCGGAGCCTCTTCCAATTGGGGATGGACCTGGACGCAGGCACCACCCAAACGGAAGAACATGCGAACGATACCGTAATTACCGTTATCGAAAACGCCCGCGACGCCCTGCAGGAGGGCCGCGCGCGGGAACCCTCCGTCCGCGGGGACGATGAGCGCCAGGACCATTTCGTCCGACGAAACGGCAAGGTATTCGCCGGCACCCATCTCATCATCGAACTGGCCGAGGCCGACGGACTGGACGATCCGGAGCGCATCGAAAAGGCGTTTCTGGACGCCATCGAGGCCGCCGGCGCCACGCTGCTGCACATTCATCTGCACCGCTTCACGCCACAGGGCGTTTCCGGCGTGGCGGTGCTGGCCGAATCGCACATTTCCGTGCATACGTGGCCGGAGAGCCGCTATGCGGCCTTCGACGTGTTCATGTGCGGCGACGCGCGCCCGCATGCGGCCGTGAAGGTGCTGAAGGAGGCCTTCAACGCCGGCATCGTGCAGGTGACCGAACTCCACCGCGGGGAGGGGCTGGTCGGATGAGCGACGAAAAACCCATCAACGAGCCGATCGACATTCCCGGCTGGTGGATCGAGGATCTGCACTACGGCTACCGGCAGATGCTGAAGATCGACAGGCTCCATTACGACTCGAAGACCGACAGCCAGCGCATCATGGTCTTCGAGAACGAGACCTTCGGCCGGGTGCTCACGTTGGACAACATCCTTCAGACCACCGAGAAGGATGAGTTCATGTATCACGAGATGATGGCGCACGTGCCCATTCTGGCGCACGGCGCCGTGCACTCGGTGCTCATCATCGGTGGCGGCGACGGCGGCATGCTCAAGCAGGTGGTCAAGCACCGGGCCATCGGCCGCATCGTGCAGGTGGAGATCGACCCGGAGGTCATCGAGTTCTCGAAGAAGTATCTGCCGATGCTTTCCGACGGCGCGTTCGACGATCCGCGCTTCGAGCTGGTCATCTCCGACGGGGCGAAATACGCGAAGGAGGCCGAGGACTCCTTCGATGTCATCATCGTCGATTCCACCGATCCGGTGGGGCCGGGCAAGGCGCTGTTCACGGAGGAATTCTACACCGATCTTTCGCGCCTGCTGGCGGATGGCGGCGTGATCGTCACCCAGAACGGCATTCCCTTCACCCAGGCCGACGAGGTGATCAACACCATGGCGGCCTTCAGGAAGCTGTTCGTGGACTACACCTGCTACACCTCCACCGTGCCGGGCTATGCCGGCGGGCAGATGTGCTATGGCTGGGGCACCAACGACCCGAAGTTGCGCGAGGTGCCGCTGGAGGTGCTGCAGCGACGCTACGAGGCGGAAAAACTGGACACCAGGTATTACACGCCCGAAGTGCACATCGCTTCCTTCGCGCTGCCGAAATACATCAGGGATCTGATCCCGGAAAGGGAATCCCTCACCCGGCCAGCGGTCTGAACCGGGCGAGGGGGCGGGGGCATGCATGACTGTCGGGCGTCCGGTCCGGATGCTGGCTACCATTCTGCGGAATGGGGGAAAGGCTCCTCTTTTCGCTCTTGGTAAGGGCGGATTAACCTTCGCGGCGCATGCTGGGATGCACAGGCCGAATCCCTTGCGACAGGGGCCTGCGGCATGATGGCGGCGCCCATGGAGGCTGGCGCGGGGTTGAATTGCCCGCGGCTTTTGCCTAGCTTCCGAATGCGGCCAAAGGCCCGCGCGGGCGAATCGGCCAGCGGCCGAAACGTCCGGAACCTGTGATGTGAGGAGCCCATGAGCAACGAACGGGACGACAAGAACATCCTCTTCTGCTCGTTCTGCGGCAAGAGTCAGCACGAGGTGCGCAAGCTCATCGCGGGGCCGACGGTGTTCATCTGCGATGAATGCGTCGAGCTGTGCATGGACATCATCCGCGAGGAGAACAAGACGCAGCTCTCCAAGTCGGCCGACGGAGTGCCGACGCCGGAAGAGATCTACCAGGTCCTGAACGACTACGTGATCGGGCAGGACAGGGCGAAGCGCATCCTTTCCGTGGCCGTGCACAACCACTACAAGCGCCTGAAGCACCAGGAGAAGGGCCACGACGACGTGGAGCTGGCGAAGTCCAACATCCTGCTCGTGGGGCCGACGGGCTGCGGCAAGACGCTGCTGGCCCAGACGCTGGCGCGCATCCTGGACGTGCCCTTCACCATGGCCGACGCCACCACGCTGACGGAAGCGGGCTACGTCGGCGAGGACGTGGAGAACATCATCCTGAAGCTGTTGCAGGCCGCCGACTACAACGTCGAGAAGGCGCAGCGCGGCATCGTCTACATCGACGAGATCGACAAGATTTCGCGCAAGTCGGACAATCCGTCCATCACCCGCGACGTGTCGGGCGAGGGCGTGCAGCAGGCGCTCTTGAAGCTGATGGAGGGCACGGTGGCTTCCGTGCCGCCGCAGGGCGGGCGCAAGCACCCGCAGCAGGAGTTCCTGCAGGTGGACACCACCAACATCCTGTTCATCTGTGGCGGCGCCTTCGCCGGGCTGGAAAAGGTCATCGCCCGGCGGCACGACAAGTCCGGCATCGGCTTCAACGCCGAGGTGAAGGAGGAGGACAAGCGCTCCACCGGCGAGATCCTGAAGGAGCTGGAGCCGGAGGATCTGCTGCGCTTCGGCCTCATTCCGGAATTCGTCGGCCGCCTGCCGGTGATCGCCACGCTGGAGGACCTGGACGAGGAGGCGCTGGTGCGCATTCTCACCGAGCCGAAGAACGCGCTGGTGAAGCAGTATCAGCGGCTGTTCGAGATGGAGAGCGTGAAGCTCACCTTCACCCGCGACGCGCTGGGCGCCATCGCGCGCAAGGCCATCGCGCGCAAGACCGGCGCCCGCGGACTGCGCTCCATTCTCGAGAACATCCTGCTGGACACCATGTTCGACCTGCCATCCATGAGCGGCGTGGAAGAGGTGGTCATCTCGGCCGAAGTGGTGGAGGGCGAGGCCAAGCCGCTGCTGATCTACGCCGACAAGGACGGCGCGGAGGCCAAGGATTCCGCCTCCGCCTGATCGGAAGGGCGATTGCGAACACGGAGGAGCCGGGTGTGCGGAGCGCATCCGGCTCCTTATCCTTTTGATTTGAAGGAGCCGGGCGAATCCGCTTTCCTGTGGAAAGGAGGAGGCGATCATGGCGAATACGGACATTATCCCGCGAAGCACCATCACCTGTCCGGAATGCGGGCATGAGCGAACGGAAACCATGCCCACGGATTCCTGCCGGTGGTTCTGGGAATGCCCGAACTGCGGCGTGGTGCTGCGCCCGAAGGAAGGCGACTGCTGCGTTTTCTGCTCCTATGGCGACGTGCCGTGTCCGCCGATTCAGGAAGCGGGCGGCAAGGGCGCGTCCTGTTGCGGCTGATACCAAGATGCATCAGGAACCACCCATCACCCCGCGCCCCCGTTTTTCCCGTCACCCCGGCGAAAGCCGGGGTCTCGTGCCGCAACCTCATGCGCTTGCAGCTTGAGATTCCGGCTTTCGCCGGAATGACGTATTGAATTCGGGCGGGGCGCGTGGCGGTTATACCGGTCAGACATTACGCAATCTGGCATCACACATTGACGAAACGGATGTGGCTGCCCCTGGCGCCCTTTTCGACGCGCAATTGCGCCGGGATGCGTTCGCGCAGCTCCGCCACGTGCGAGACGATGCCGATGAGCCGCCCTTCGGCGCGCAAGGCCAGCAGGGTGTCGAGCGCCTGATCCAGCGCTTCCGCGTCCAGCGCGCCGAAGCCCTCGTCGATGAACAGGGTTTCCAGCCACACCCCGCCGGAGCGGCGCTGCACCACCTCCGCCAGCCCCAGCGCCAATGACAGCGCCGCCATGAAGCTCTCGCCGCCGGAGAGCGTGCGCGCCGGGCGGGCCTTGCCGGTGTGATAGTCCATCACCTCCAGATCCAGCCCCCAGGCCTTGCGCAGGTCGTCGCTGGCGGTGCGCCGGCGCAGTTCGTAGCGTCCCTGGGTCATGGCCATCAGCCGCAGGCTGGCGGCCGCCAGCACCTCGTCCAGCAGGGCGGAGAGCACGAAGCGTTGCAGCGAAATCTTCTTCGTGTTGCCGCCCGTGCCCGCGGCCAGCTGGGCGAGGCCGTGGATGCGGTCATAATCCGCCTGTGCGCGGTCGTGTTCGGCCAGCAACGCCCGCAGGCGCGCGCGCGCATCGTTCAGGCGGCGACGGGCCTCTTCCAGCTCTCCCTTGCGCGCTTGTGCCGCGCTCAGCTTCTCGCGCAGGGCCTCCGCCAGCCGTTGCAATTCTTCCGGCGTGGGTGGCCGGTCGGCATCCGGGAGCAGGGCGGCGGTTTCCAGCGCCTTGCGAAAGGCCTTTTCCAGCGAGGCGGCGGCCTTCTCGCGCGCGGCCTCGGCGTCCGTCAGGCGGGCGCGGGCGGCGGCCAGGCCGCGTTCGGCGGCCTGTTGTTGCTGGCGGGCCTGTTCCAGCGCCCGTTT